>JAUVKS010000116.1 GCA_030596145.1 Pseudomonadota bacterium
TTTAAATGGACGAAGTTAAAATCACAATTATAGGCGCTGGTGTAGTAGGGTTGGCTATAGCAGCAGAGCTATCCCTGGAACATGAAGATATCGTTGTACTTGAAAAGCATGAAAAATTCGGGCAGGAAACAAGCAGTCGCAATAGCGAGATCATTCATTCTGGCATCTATTATCCTCCGAACTCGCTGAAAGCTAAATTGTGTGTGGAGGGCGCAAGACTTATATATGAATATTGTGAGGCGCATTCCATCCCATATTCTAAATTGGGAAAATTAATAATAGCTACTAATGAATCCGAATTAACAAACTTGAAGGAGCTTTATAACACGGGAATACAGAATGGCGCGAAAGGACTAAGGCTTATTGAAAAAGATGAAATAAACAAAATGGAGCCAAATGTTAATGCAGTAGCTGCTCTTTACTCGCCAAGCACCGGCATTATCAACTCGCACTCCTTAATGTCACAACTATATAGATTTGCCAATGCCTTTGGGGTCTTGTTTTCCTTTAACACCGAGGTTGATTTCATTGAAAGAAATAAAGATGGATATGTGATGGGTATAAAAAATAATGGTTATAAATTCTTTTCACCAATAGTTATAAATTCAGCCGGGCTTTTTGCAGATTATGTGGCTGGGCTGGTCGGTATTGATATTGACCGGACCGATTATAGGCTCAGCTACTGCAAGGGCTCATATTTTTCTTATGCCGGGAAATCACCCATCAAAATGCTCGTTTACCCTGTGCCAGATAAAGACCTGACCGGGTTGGGCATTCATGCTACTTTGGATTTAGGTGGCCGTCTTCGTTTTGGACCGGATACAGAGTATGTAGATGCTATAGACTATAGAATTGATGCCGGCAAAAGAGGTCTTTTTTATGAAACCGCGAAAAAATATATCGAAGGGTTGGACAAGGAAGCTCTTAACCCGGATATGGCAGGGATTCGTTCCAAGATCAAAGGAGATGGCATAAAGGATTTTGTCATAAAACACGAAGTTGATAAAGGGATGGAAGGATTTATAAACTTAATAGGAATTGAATCTCCCGGGCTTACAGCATCGCTTTCTATAGCAAAGCATGTAAAGAACATAGTAGATAGAGAAATTAGAACTTTGAGTCATTGACAATAAAAAGTAATTCTTACAGACCAGCTTAATAGCTATCTTGTCCAAGCCGACCAAATGAACCAGACACACCCGACCGAGATGTAGGGTGGCATTTCACATGCCACCCATAATAAGAAAGTTGGTGGGCAATGTCCATCCTGAACCCTTGAACTCTGAACCCTGAACTCGGAACTTTCAGCTAAATAGCCTCTATGGTTGATGGCGGTTTTTTTGTTATATTGTAGGTAACGCTTACAACTCTCTCGACTTCCGTCGTTATTCTTTCGGCCAATTTCTCCAGGGTTTCATAAGGGAGTCTCGTCGGTGATCCCGTTACTGCATCTTCGCTGTCCCAGCACCTTACCTCTATTTGAAAACCGAAATCCCTTTTCCCCTCTCTCAGTCCCGTTACTTTATCCTCGTGGAGAATTGCGAGGTACTGAAATGCTCCTGTACCGGATAATTCCTCTTCAACAATTGTCGTTGCTTTTCTTACAGTCTCCACCCTTTCCGGTGTAACTTCCCCGATCACTCTTGCCGCCAGGGCGGGGCCTGGGAAGGGAGGTCTTTCGTATATCTCTTCCGGCAGCCCGGCAGCTTTCCCGATTTCTCTTATTGCCGGTTTTCTCAACTGAATCAAGGGTTCGATCACCTTGTATCCATACACTTCTTCCGGGTTGATTCCGAGCTGCTCCAGGACGTTGTGCTGTCTTTTCACACCCGCGACGGTTTCTTCTACGTCCGTATAGTTCGTTCCCTGAAGAAGACATTTCGCGCCGCTTTCTCTGGCAAGCCGGCCAAAGACATCTTTGTAAAATGCCTGAGTGATTGCTTCTCTTTTTTCTTCCGGGTCAGTTAATCCCTTCAACGCACCGAAGAACTGATTTTGGGCATCGATCAATTCCACGGGAACTCCCAGTTCCTTGAACCATGAAACAATCTGCCGAGGTTCATCCTGCCTCATCAGGCCGGTGTCTATGAAGTACGATTTGAGCCGGTTTCCCAGCGCCTTGTGAGCCAGCATGGTAACAACCGAGGAATCGACACCGCCGGACAATGCGTTGACGGCTATACCATCTTCCGCAATGGAGGAAATTTCATCAACCTTTTGTTCGATAAATTTTCCAACATCCAGATCTCTCATTGCTATCTCTTGAATTTTCATTACATCACCCTTATCCTTGATTTCATTATTTCTTCGCTTTTTTCTTCAGTGCTTTCTGTAATTTCTCACCCAAAATTCCCGTACTGGAAGCTGTTTTGTTCGAATCATTACCATGTTCGTAAACTACGTTGCTTCCTTTTCCACCAGAAGCCCCATCAAAATAGTCCCCCAGAAGCTCCCGGCTGTGGATGTTATCGTGGCAATAAATGCAGAGATTTTCCCAATTACTCCCATCAGGTGGGTTATAATGATGATTGCCGTCCTTGTGGTGTATAGTTAAAAGATGTCTGTTGGAATGATCGAACTCCCTGCCGCAATGCGCACATATCAAACCATGGATGGCCAGTGAGCGTTCCCTGTAATCTTCCCCGGCGGGCTTTTGCGTCTCCTTCTTCATTTCCCGAACAACATCTTCAACCGGCCTTGAACTTTTTGTCTTTTCCGTAATAACGGTTGACCGAACACGTCCTCCCTTACTACTGAAGGTAAACTTGGCCAAAATTTATGTTCCCCTTTCCAAGAAGTAAAGAGCCCTTTGTTTAATTACGATAGTTCTTCCCCCAATACACTCATTAACGGTACTGACGATAATCGATGCCATATTTCTTTGTTTTATAGCCAAACTTTCTCTCGGTTGTTTCAAGCAGTTCCGCTGCCTTGGCCATATTGCCACGGGTATTCCTCAGAGCATCAATGATTATCTCCCTCTCCAGATTTCCGACGTGGGCTTCAAGTGACCGGCCGGAGGTAACCTCGGATCCTTCCCAGGTCTGAAGCGTTGGGGGGAGGTGGTAGCTCTGGATAACCTTCCCATCGCAGAGAAGAACTGCTCTCTCGATACTGTTTTCCAGCTCACGCACATTTCCAGGCCAGTGATACTGCATCAGCATATCGATGGTGGAGGAAGAGAGGCGCAGGATATCTTTTCTGTGTTCCTTTGCATATTTTTCCAGAAAATGATCGGCCAGAAGGAGAATATCTGTCTTACGCTCTTTCAAGGGGGGAATATAAATGGGAAAAACATTCAAACGATAGTAAAGATCTTCCCTGAAGGTTTCTTCTTCGACAGCCTCCTCTAAATTTTTATTAGTAGCGGCAATAATCCTCACGTCGGCCTTTATAGTCTTAAGGCCGCCCACCCTTTCAAATTCCTTTTCCTGCAGTACCCTCAAAAGCTTTATCTGAACATCGCTTCCAACAACCCCGATCTCATCCAAGAAGATGGTGCCCTTATGAGCAAGTTCAAACTTTCCCTGCTTTTGTTTGATTGCACCGGTGAAGGCCCCTTTCTCATGACCAAAAAGCTCAGACTCAATGAGGTTTGCCGGTATAGCGGCACAGTTAATCTTGACAAAGGGTTTTCCTGCCCTCAAACTGTTATAGTGAACGGCATTGGCCACCAGTTCTTTTCCCGTTCCACTCTCGCCCCGGATTAAAACAGTTGTGTTGCCTTGAGAAACCTGGGTTATCATCTGGAAGACTTCACGCATCTTGTTGCTGTTACCGATAATATTGGTAATGTTATATTTCTCGGATAACTCCCCCCTGAGACGCCGATTCTCTTCCATCAGTTGTTCTTTTTCAAGATTGATCCTCTCAAGGTTAACCACCTGCTGTGCTATCATGATACCGATAACAGTGAGAAATTTTTCTCCATCTTCCAGAAAATACGCCTTATCAAAGGGGCGATCAACGCTCAAGGCACCAATAACCTGTTGTTTGTTTTTAATGGGCACACAGAAAAAGGAAAGCTCTCCCTTAATACTTTGCTTTCTGGAAACCGTGCGATTGAGAAAGAGTGGCTCCTCGCTTATTTTGGGTACAACTATCGCCTTTCCCGTCTGGATGACCTTGCCGGTAATGCCCTCACCGGGTTTATATTTACCCCTCCTAATAGCGGCCTTCGAAAGACCGTGAGCAACCTCGACGCTGATCTCATTACGACGCGGGTTCAATATCGTAACCGTTCCCCGCATCATAGACATCTTACTGGCCAGGATATCCAGTACGCTGTACAGGGATTTTTTGAGGTCAAGGGATGCGTTCAGAGTTCTCGCAATTTCATAAAGACAGGTCAATTCCTCGATTTTATTCATTTCATGCCTTCTTCCAAATACTTATCCCTCAACGCAGATTACAGGGGCAAAGAAAAGGGATTTGGGGTCTTGATTTTTGAACTTGAGTTTTTGCCAAAATTTATGTATTCATCTCCAAAGAAATAAACTTATTTTACTTTCTACTGCAAAAGACCGAATTTGTAAACAGACTTTTAAAGATCCTCTTTTTCCGCACAGAATTGCTACAAATCTGTCATTTTATACGTGGGAAAAATACAATTGTGTCTTGTTTTTCGAGTAAATTATCCCACTGATTATGTAAGAAGCAAATGTTTCAAATGGTTACATAGGTGGCATGGTATTGGCATGTTTTTATCTTTTGGTGTTGAATTCCATGCTGGTTCTGGAATTGTTTTAGTGTTTGAACTTCCGTTTAGCGTGTGATAAGAGGCGGAATCTTGTTATGGCACTCCAATTTCCTTTCACTTGCTCCTTTGGGGTGTCTGGGAGGGGTAGAGTATTGTGGTTTTGTGAAAAGTGTATGTAGAAAGGGGCTCAGAAAATGGAAAGCAATTACGAAAAAGTGGCTGCGATAGTTGATAGATACGGCGGCAACCGTGATGGCCTTATCTCGATACTCCAGGACATACAAACGGAATATCGTTACCTGCCGGAGGATGCGATCAGGAATGTGGCAGAGATTCTGGATATGCCGCCTATTCAGGTCTTTGGTGTTGCTACATTTTTCAAGGCATTCAGTCTTGAACCAAAAGGGGAACACATAGTCACCGTTTGTTTCGGTACTGCCTGCCACGTACGAGGCGCGCCCGCTGTGCTCGACGAAATCGAGAGACAACTGGGTATCAAGGATGGTGAAACGACTGAGGATATGCAGTTTACTCTGGAAACCGTCAACTGTCTCGGGGCATGCGCTTTGGGACCTATTATCGTTGTTGACGGCAAATATCACGGGCAGATGAGTCCTGGAAAGGTCAAATCAATTCTTAAGAAATATACGAAGGCTCCGAGAGGTAAGATACATGAAAAAACTGAAGTCACCAATTGAACTTAAAGAGCTACGGGATGAGATTATCAGCAAACGGGACCCTGACAAGCCAAGCATTTCTGTATGTGGAGGTACGGGCTGTCATGCGTATGGATGTGAGGAGGTTGCAACCACATTCAAGAGCGAAATAGAGCGACAGGGGTTAAGCGAAAAAGTTGATTTAAGGTTTACCGGCTGCCACGGTTTTTGCGAGCGTGGCCCGCTGGTTGTTATACATCCAGAAAAGATATTCTACCAACATGTTGCCCAGAAGGATGTTGCCAAAATAGTCGAAGAGACGATTGTCAAGGGTAATATTATAGAGGAACTCCTCTATATTGACCCGGCAAGTGGGGAGAAAACACACCTCGAAGGTGATGTTCCCTTTTACAAAAAGCAGGAGAGAATCATCTTTGGCAGTAACGGTATTATTGATCCCACAAGTATAGAGGACTACCTTGCGATTGATGGTTATTCTGCCATGTCCACGGTGTTTTCCGAGATGAAACCTGAAGAAGTGATTGAGGAAGTCAAGAAGGCCGGGTTGCGTGGCCGCGGTGGAGGCGGATTTCCCGCAGGCAGAAAGTGGGAATCCTGTCGTAATGCCCCATCACTGGATGGTATTCGCTACGTCATCGGAAACGCCGACGAGGGCGACCCCGGAGCTTACATGGACAGGAGTCTTCTTGAAGGCAACCCCCACAGCATCATAGAGGGAATGATAATCGGTGCATACGCGATAGGTTCACATGATGGATATATCTACGTGCGCCACGAATATCCCCTGGCCGTGAAGAACCTGGAAATAGCGTTAGAGCAGGCGAGGGAATACGGCCTTCTTGGAGAAGACATACTTGGCTCCGGCTTTGACTTTGACATCAAGATCGCACGGGGGGGTGGCGCATTCATCTGCGGAGAATCAACAGCCCTTATGGCATCCCTGGAGGGAAAGATAGGCGAGCCGCGT
>JAUVKS010000005.1 GCA_030596145.1 Pseudomonadota bacterium
CCTTGTGGGCTGAAGATATTGGCCCAGTGTCAGGATGCTGCAGCCCGTGTCAAGAAGATCATGAAGGGTATTGCGAATTTCTTCGGAAGACTCCCCCAAGCCGAGCATGAGGCCTGATTTGGTGGGAATGGCGGAATCATACTTTTGCACCCGTTTTAAAAGCTCAAGTGAGCGGGGATATATGGCCTCCGGCCTGACCGAAGGATAAAGGCGCGGGACGGTCTCAAGGTTATGGTTCAAAACATCAGGGAGGGCATCCACGACCGTCTGGAGTGCATCCGTGTTCCCTTGAAAATCGGGTATCAGAACCTCCACAAGCGCATCGGGCACTCTTTCTCGAATCTCTCTTATCGTCTCAGCAAAAAAACCGGCTCCGCCGTCCGGCAGATCGTCACGGGTGACAGAAGTAACCACTACATAGCTAAGTTCCATGCTTTGCACGGCCTCGGCAACTCTGGCCGGTTCATCGGGATCAGGCGGGTTAAGCGGCCCGTGTGCAACCGCGCAGAAACAGCAGTTACGAGTGCAACTTGGCCCCATAATCAGGAAAGTCGCAGTCCGCCGGGAAAAACACTCCCAGAGGTTGGGACATCTGGCTTCCTGACAGACGGTGTGGAGCCTGCCTTTCTTGAGCAGGGTCCTGACCTTCTCATAGTTTGCACCCGTTGGAAGACTCCGCTTGAGCCAGCGGGGTTTCGGAGTCCGTTCTTTCGGTTCCTTCTGCTGAATCATTACAACTCCAAATTTATTTCACTATGCAGGACTCTTCAAAAAATTCTGCAATTCTGACAGGCTTGTATTTACAAGCTCAACCTCAAAAACCGCTTCAATATGACGCATTACGGCCTCGCGTACCTGGTTCATGGATACTTTATGTGAGAGTTCTTGCTCAATGGATGTCATTCCGATACCCTGCAGACCACAGGGCTGGATCCAGCCAAAAGGTTTCAGCGAAAGATTGACGTTAAATGCAAAACCGTGGAAAGAAATCCCACGTCGAATGGCTATCCCGATGCTCCCCAGTTTATTATTGCCGACCCAGATTCCTCTGTTCACGGGATTTCGTTCAGCAGTAACTCCCCAGTCCGCGGCCGTTTTTATCATAATCTCCTCAAGACCGAAAACATAATCAACCACGGACAATTTAGCTTCTCGCAGATCAACAATGGGATAAACGACAAGCTGACCAGGACCGTGAAAAGTAATGTCACCACCCCGCTCCACCTGAATTACCGGAATTCCTGATTTTTCCAGAAAGGCCCCGGATACCATCAGGTTTTCCTCCCCTCCCCTGCGGCCAAGGGTGAAGACAGGAAGGTGTTCCAACAAGAAGACAATATCGGTGTCGATTGTCCCGTCTCTTCTTGCCGTCACAAGACTGCTCTGCAAATCCCAGGCCTCCCTGTATTCTATGGCAGGCAGTTCCACACAAAGCCATGTTCTGGGTTCCTGGTTTCGAGTTACGAGTTTCAAGATTCTAAAACGCCCCCTACTCAAACATCATCAAGCCATTTTACCCAATCGAGATCTTTCTTTACGCTATTATATAATCTTTCATCGGCCCTCCTACCTGGTCATCTATAATGACTAATCATAGGAACACTCGACCGTTTTGTCGAGAGATAAAAAGAACAGACTACTATATGAAAAGTTGCCTGCCCCCCTTTTCTTAATACTGTCTATAGAATTTACTGGAATTTAGTGTCCAAAATTTTTTCAAGTTCAACAATCAGAGGTGGGACATCTTCGATTATAGTATTCCAGAGAATGTCGAGATCAACATCAAAGTACGCATGAATAAGACGATGCCTCATGCCGACAATATTGGGCCATGGTATCTGCGGCAAATCTTCACGACAACGGTTGGTTACATTAGCAGCTGCCTCTCCTATAATTTCAATACACTTTATGAGAGCAAATGTTAGTTTTCTATCGGTGTCCAGAGAATATCTGGTTTTATCTTTGATGAACAGTTCTGCTTCCTTTGCGGCATCCAGCATATGACGCAGGCGTATGTGATCATCCTTCCGCATACTGTACCTCAGCCGAGTTAAGTACATCATCCCTGAAGTAGCGGCTCAGGTCCTGCGACGTTCTTAAATCCACTTTTCGTCCCAGCATCTGGGTCAACTCGATTTCCATGCCGGCCAATCGGATAAATCCAGGTATATGTTCCGGGTGAAACTCAACTAACAAATCAATATCGCTATCCGGTTTAAAATCCCCACGCAGAATAGAGCCAAAAAGTGACAACCTGCGAATATGGTTTCTCTTACAGAATTCGGCTATCTTTTCCTTCGGGATATTTAAGCCTGTTTTCCTCATCATTCCACCTCCGCAACCAAATATACCATTCTCGAATGTCTCAGTATAGCATTAAACATCCAAAACTCAAAGCTCAGCATTCCCCCATCTTTACTGCCCAAATCCCGGCAAATTCATTACCCCAAACTCCTCTCTACATTCAGGGCACAGATCACTAATATCTTCATCCTGTCCCCCTCTGTCATTCCCAACCACCAGTTTGTCATTCCCGTTCGTCCCTCTGTTATTCCCAACCACCACTTTGTCATTCCCGTTCGTCCCTCTGTCATTCCCGTGAAAACGGGAATCCAAATAATCCGCCAGCTCTGTTGCGGGGCTGACATCCAGAACATCTTCTTCATCGAATTCTCTGAAGCATCTATTGTAGATCTTCAATTAAGTATCCTGACCTCTGAATTCATTACTTTGTTGTAAGGATGTATTTTTGGTAAGGACTTCTTGGTTTATATGGTCACCACAAGCAATTGCTTTCTTTATGCGGCGGCATAGATTACCTCGCCTTCTTTTGCGTAATCAACCATGACGGATTCACTATTATTCCATTCATCAGGGGTCATGGCAACGACCTCGATGGGTTCAAAAATCTCATAGACGACATCTGAAAGAATATCGATTCGCTGCCAGTAATCTTTGCCCGCAAAATCATCAGATATAACAATAAGGTCAATATCGCTGCCCTCCCTGAATTCCCCTGTGGCATAAGAGCCAAAGAGTATTAATCGAGTGACCTTGATATTTCTGGCTTCTATCGCTTTTCTAAAACGAGAAATTATTTCTAAAACTGCGCTTTTATCCATCCCAAAACCTCCTTACTCCTTGCTACCATGTCCCGAACAATAGTTTGTGTGTAATCTTTCCCCAATTTCTCAATATTCTCGGGGTATCTTGTCGCAACACTGGCTTCATTGAGCTTCACGACAAAACGCCCGATAGACTCCGGTGGTTTGATACCTGCTTTATTCAGCAGATAAATGAGATTATGAGTCTTCGGCGGTATAACGGATAGCCTATCATGAAAAAGCCCTTTGAGAGCTTTTTCTATCGACAGGTGACACATAAAAACAGCATAGAAATACCGTCCACCACTTAACATATATTCTGCTGTATCCATATCATAATCAGCCTGCCTTAACCATTCCTGAGGATATTTGGCCATTTACTCCCCCTGCAATTTTATATTCGTTATGAGTTTACCATCAACCTTTTCTAACAAATAGATATCCATTCCGAACCTCTAACATTTTCAAATTCCCCATTTACTTTCAACAGCCCAACCCTCAGCAGATCTATCACCCCTAGTTTCTTTTTCCGCCGTTTTGTTGTTCCCAACTTGATTGGGAATCCAAATAATCCGCCAGCTCCGTCGCTGGGCTGACATTCAAAACATCTTCTTCATCGAATTCCCGGAAACATCTCACACAGGTTTTCAATTAAGGATGCTATCGCCGGAATCCTGACACCCGAGAATTTCTTTCAATAACCATGCACCTTATAAAGTTCTTCAATTGTTTTTAAGGTTTCTACAAATATCTCTTTTGCATCAGTTGAAGTTACCGTCTTACGGCCATGTATTAATGAACTTAATTTTATGTGGTAAATATCCCAAATTTTATCTTTGAGAGCTTTGCGGCTCACTTGTCTTATCAACTCATTGATATTATACTTCTCAAAATGAACTATATTGTCTTTATTTTTTCTAATGAAACCTTTCTTCTCGCAAATATCTCTTATGCATATCTCCAATATTGTTCTCGAGAGTGAGTATACTGCGTTATATTGCTCAAATGCATAGCATTTTCGTGCCTCATCGACGAATTCATCCAAGTATTTTGGCACAGAAATACCCAAGATCAATGATTTTATATCGTAGAGATTTACTATATAGTCATAATGGCTGTACCATGATAAAAACAGATCATCGGCAAGATCGGAAATCTCCTCATAGTTAAGTTCCTCCTCAAGGAGCCTTTCACCGGTAATTTTCTCAAACTTTTTATTGAATTTATCCACTTCAAAAAATTCATCTGAATATATATTTTTGATTATTTCTTGTGCATTTTTATTGTTAATTTTAACAATTGGATGATCCATCAATTCAATTTTTATGCTTTTCTTCAATTCTTCAAACTCAAGAAGCAACTTTCCCGAGTGCTCTCTGTTTCTTTCTATAAAAAATGTTTTCACAAACAAGTTGTCCAATTCTTTTAATCTCAAAGCATTTTTAATAATGGCGGCTTCAAGCTTTAAATCCATCACTTTCCCCTTTAGTTTGAAATACATTCCAAACCTAATACTGTTACATTATCAATTTTTTGGTATGCATCCCTGATTTTTCCAAAATGAGTTTCCCATTTTTTAGACCTTTTAGTCCTTTTCTTATTGTCAAATACCAAAAGTATCCCGAAATGTGCTTTGTAACCATTCATGTATTGACTAAGACTTTTATATGACGGCTTACTTTCGAGTGTTTTTTGGGAACCAACAAGATCCTTGCTCGTGCTGAGCTTTACCTCAATTAGAATTGGACCGATAAACCCATATGAAATGTGAAAATCTACTCGCTTATCATCTAAGAGCTGAGGTTCTCTTGTGATAGTTATTGCCTCTAATCCTTTTTTGCAAAAGGTACTCTCAACTTTAGCTTCTATGGTCTTTTGGATAAGATTTTCATAATTTTGTTTCTTAGCATCAAAGACTTTATTTCCAACAATAAAACTATATGCTCCCTCGCTTTCAACCCATCGCCTTAAATCTGTGTCAATGACATCTTTAACTTTTTCATGTAAATCACGAGGCGTTGCAATCTCCATGTATTGCTGCGTCTTCAGCTTATTATATTTTTGAATACACTCACTAATACTCGTTGGTTTTCCTATAAACATTATGTAAGAACGTTTTAATTCTTTTAATCTATATTTAAACCAGTTAATGCCCTCATCTGAAGAATGTTCTTCCACAAATTTTTCAAGATTCCTCAAGGGCTTGTATGATCTTTCCTCTTTAAGATTATCAAAATAAGCATAAACAATCTGCCACAAGTATTGAGCATAAGGCCAATGCTCCTTCTCTTTGAGGATTTTGAATGACTCACCTAAAAGATCCAAGAACTGCTTTTCATATTGTGGATGCTTTAACTTCATAAGCGGAGCCGCAAACTGTTTATCGCGAAGTTCATGCTCCTGTGAACTCACACTATGCACACCGACAGGTTCCTTAAATGGAAATGCACGTTCCATCAATTCACCGAACCGCCAGTTTATTGCTTCATTATCTTTGTGATTTTCGATGAGGAGTTCATTGGCTTTCTCTGCAAGTTTTCTCGGTTCTTCCATATTTTTTTTATGTTGCTCAAATATTTTCTTCAAATATCCGGTATCCTGAATAAGGAATTCCGAGGTAGTTAACGCACGTAATCGGTCATAAACTGAAAAATCGTTTTGTGCAACAAATTCTCTGAGTATTGGCACGGCTTCCTTAATCACATATCTTTCGCTTGCCCGAATAAATCTATCCGGCATAAATCTCCACAAATCTGACTTTTTTTCTTTATAAACTGCAAGCAGACTTTCTATTTCATCCGGCTGGACATTTTTCACCAAAGAAAAGAGGGACTCTAAATGTTCGGAATAGGCAAAGGAAACATAATTGATAATTTTCTTTCTATACTTTGTGACATCGAGATCCAATTCGCTCGCAACCTTGACGCAATCGCCAAAAATATGGATCCAGGCATGAGTTGTATAACTTGTGCTTCCCCCATCTTGTGTTGTGATTTCAAGGTTTTGTTCGCCAGGATCAAATTTTTCAAAAACAGACCCTTCAATAAGACTTTTCAGCCTATCCTTTTCGTCTGTTGTTATCAGAGGGTTAAGTGTATTTTTATTGTTTAAATAGAATTCAAAAACATCCGGGTAGTATTTTCCCTCTTCGGGGTCTAGTTTTAATTGAAATTCTTCATATAGACGTTTTTCCTCGGAAGGTTCCTGGTCTTGTTTTTCCCATCTACTTTCTGCTTCTCTATATTCAGTGCTTAAATACTTTCTGCCCTCTTCATAGGTTTCTTCCGCATCCGGACGTTTTGAGAATTTTATCTGTTGAAGAGTCCACAGCGCATCGAGCTTACCCTTTTCAAAATGCAATAATTGGTTGATAAACTCTTTGACCTGTTCTTTTTCTAAAAGGATGGAAAATAAATTTTGGAAGCTGTACAGATTCTTTTTTAAATTATCGGATTTGGCAATTTGTGAAATCAGATCAAAGAGGTAGTTTTTGTTTTTCTTCTTTAAGAGAAGAGCAATGTTTTTAATGAAATTTGATTCTCGAGCTTTATACCAATGTTTTGATTCAAATGCCTTTTGTATAATGGATTGCAATTTATTTTCAATATCACTATCCCAAACTGCTTTTATATTTTTTATAATTTTCCCGTCCCGATCTTCGAAAATGCTTTCCCGGTCTATAAATCTGTTAAGAAATGAAGTGTCGCTGGTAAAGGCATCTAATAGTTTCTTAACTGCTTGACCCTTGGTTACTTCATATAATCCGTAACGGGCATGGAGGGATCCATGCTTGGTGCCTTCTATGAAATATTTTATTGACAAATCATGATTGGGGTTGACTTCTCTGCATGAATCTAAAAAGCTGTTTCTTATAAGTTCATCTTCACTTTCCCATACACTTTCGACTTCTTTTATAACTGTATCATCTCCAAGATTTCCGAGTGCAAATAAAGCATTTCTCTGCAGAACGCCGTTTTCGTTTTTATCTTTTGCAAATTTAATGAGCTTTTGTTTCCAATAGGCTTTTTCTGTATTATCAAAAATATCTTTTTCCAATATAAACCCAACAATTTGAGCGACATTTCCTAAATGGACAATTCTCTTGGTTTCATTGTTTTTAAATCGTCTTCCATCGGTATAGTACTTAATCAGCTCGAGCTGTGATTTATCAAAGTAATAGGATAAATTCTTAGCAATATCCAAATCAATCCAATGCAAAACAGATTGGTAGTAGGTAAATACCTGTTCAAATATTTCCTTTCGCTCTTCTGCAGGCAGGCGTTCAATATCGATTTTCGTGAGAAAACGGTGGTATTCTTCATCTTGCGTTGTTCCCTCTTTACTCATCCGGCCAAAATCAAGAAGCGGTTTTAAAATCGAAATATCTAAATCCACAACAAAGCCAAGCGTATTGAACCAGCTTGGATATATCTCGTAAATTTCCGGATCAACCGAAAGTTCAAAGATGGTTCTGATGTTTTTCCCTAACCTGATGATTTCTTTTGCCGCGAGATATTCCTGAAATTCCGTATTATCAAACTCAATTGTATCAATGTTGTCTTTCAAAAGGGTTTTGTCGAAAAAAATCTCGATCGGAATTTGTTGTAGCAAGCTTAATTTGAGATCTGATTGCAAGTCATCAAAGAAACTCATGAGTTCATCTTTTTTGAGAAGATTGTTTTGATAAATTTCCATGATCAAAGCGAGTTTTTCCAACACTCTCTTTATAAGATCCCGTTTTTGCGTATTGAGATTCTCATCTTCTATCTCAAGTTTTCTATAAATGAAAAACTCAAAAAGGACAGCCTTGGTAATTTCTGAGATATTCTCAATTCCTTTATCCTTAATATAACTGGCTAGTAATTCAAGATAGCGGGGCGTTTGAATCACAAGGTCACGACCGCGAAAAGAAAGTGTGTTAAATATTTTTTCGATATTTTTTTGTGAGATTGAATTATGCTTGAGATATAACTCGACTTGCTCTGTTGAAAAAGGGAAAATGCGAGCATATCGGAAATCAAGATCGCTAAGCAATTCTTTGTATTTCCGAAAGAAATGCCATCTGCAGGATATAATTGTAGCAATTTTTTCGTATTCGGTTAAAAAAGTTTTTATTTTTTCAACTGTACGGGAAAAGTCTTCAAGTTTAACTTCATCCAGAGCATCAAAACAAACGATTATGTTTTCCTCGTTTTTAAGTTCAAACCCACCTGATCTAACTGCCGACGCTTTTTTTAGTTGGTTCAGAATAAATTCTTCAGCGGTTGCTTCTATTATCTTTTTGGATTCTACACAGATAGCCTTCTTCCCTTCATTACTTGCTATTAATGCTATTTCCCGAAGAAGTCTTGTCTTTCCATATCCTGGTTCGGCGACAATAAAGGTTTTGGGGAAATTAAATACATCTTTAAATTCCCATTTATCTTCTTTAACAAAAAAATATTGATCTCGTTCTAAATCAGCTGAAAGAGCTTCATCAAAAGAAGAGTAAAAATTGATTGCTGGTTGTATGTAAATAGAATTCTCAAGCATAATAAACTGATATCTTTTAATCTTCTGATTAGATTATATTTTTTCTCTCTTCCACAATGGCGATTTCCTCGGCTGTCAGGTCGTACAGTTTATATACCATTTGATCGACTTCGGCTTCTAATGCGCTGGTGTCGGTAATCATATGATTGTTTCCTGTCGTAGTATAACATCTGAAAAAAATGAAAAACCCCGCCTCTGTTTGGGAGAAACGGGGTCTTTTTAAGATTATTTACCATCTTTAGAACCTTCACGTATTTATGAAGAAAAGATCATTTGTTGTTTAATGCATGATGCCTTCCGTATGTTTGTTAAAGCGTTTACATACTTAACAAAAAACCGTTAAATGTCAAGGAATATCAACAACTCTTCCTTCTTTAGCTTATAGCTGATGGCAGATAACTCTGACAAATTTTCAATTTTGTAGGATTTTAGCTGTTTGAAACTCACCTCACCCTCCCCTAACCCCTCCCATCAAGGGAGGGGGACATGGATAATATAACCCCTTCCATCAGGAACACGGACAAATCCGCCTGCGGTGGATCCATGCCACCCTTCATTGAGGAAGGGGGAAATGGCAGGGCTAAAGCCCTGCGCTACAGATTTTGGGATAGATTCCCGATCGAGAGACTGTGTCGTAATTATGGAGCTCTTTGACAAAAGAATATAAGTAACACAAGGAAAACTATCACAAAACCCGCAGGATATGGTAGAGTTTTTCCGAAGGGAGAAACAACATGGCATATCGATGTGGCAATCGTTATCAAATGGATTTACTTCCCCCGAGTATTGAAGAATATGTGGCAGACAATGATCCGGTCAGGGTCTATGATGCCTTTGTTGATGCTCTTGATTTTCATGAACTGGGAATCAACATCAACCCGCATAAGGTAGGCAATGCTGAATACGATCCCAAGTCAATGGTCAAGTTACTTGTATATGGCTATTCGTATGGTGTGAAGAGTTCCCGGAAGCTGGAGCGGGAGTGTCACCATAACACAGCCTTTATATGGCTCATGGGCGGGTTGAAGCCTGACCATAAGACCATAGCGGAGTTCAGACGTAGGAACAAAAAAGCTTTGAAGAAAGTCTTGCGGCACTGTGCCCAGGTATGCATCAAGCTAAAGCTGATCACGGGCAATATTCTGTTTGTTGACGGTACGAAGATCCGTGCAAGTGCGGGACGTCACCGAACCCATGACCGGAGCTATTATGAGAAGCTTTTGATTGATATCGACCACCGGATTGAGAAATTGCTTGCCGATTGTGAGACCGCCGACCAGTCAGAGGAAGGCACCCTCTCTTACGTAACGATGGACAAGGAGTTGACTAAGAATCAGAATTTGAAGGAGCGAATCAAGGAAACCCTTAGCTTTTTCACGTCAAGTGACAGGAAGCAAGTTAATCAGACTGATCCTGATTGTGCTATGATGCACAGTGTTCAGGGCAGCCATGCGAGTTATAATGTCCAGAGCGTGGTGGATGATGAGCACGGCCTTATTGTGCAAGCAGAAGCAATCAGCGACACCAACGACATGCGGCAGTTTGCCCGGCAGATCGATCAGGCCAATGAGCTGTTGGAAGCACCCTGCAAAGTAGCGTGCGCCGATGCTGGATATGCCGATACCGTTGAATTGGAGAAGATTGATGAAAAGGAGATACAGGTAGTTGTTCCGTCACAGCGGCAAGCATTACACGAGGCAGAAAGTCCGTTTAGCAAGAGCCATTTTATCTACAATAAAGAACAGGATTGTTACATATGTCCTGAAGGGCACAGATTACTTTATAGCTTTACCAATAAGAGAAAAGGCAAGCGGCAATATCGGATGGAAGATAAAAAGCTGTGCCATAGTTGTCAGTATTTTGGTCAGTGTACCAAAGCCGCCAGGGGACGTAACATTATTCGGTTGCGCAATGAGGAGGTCAAGCTAAAGCTGGAGGCACAGTATGAGGAGGAATCATCTCAGAAGATTTACGCCAGAAGAAAAACCCGTGTGGAACATCCCTTTGGGCATATTAAGCGGAGTCTGAAAACCGACGCCTTTTTGTTGCGAGGACGAGATGGTGTTCAAGCCGAAACCTCACTGCTTGCAACCTGCTTTAATGTTGCACGCATGATTACGATCTTGGGAGTTGGTACGCTGCTTGAGAAGCTGGTAGCCTTGAGTATGCTTCCGGTCGCAGTGTGATACAGCAAGGAAATCCGCCCGTGCATACCACAAGGCAACAAGCAAATGAGGATATGAGCTGACAGCACCTGAAATTTTGTCAGGTTGTATCTTGTGATGAGTTCCTAATATTTTTTTGTCAAAGAACACTTATATTACAAGATCCCCTGACCTATTACGACACAGTCTCCGAGTCGGGAATGACAGTGGGGGCAAGTTGGGAATGACAATTCCCATCAAAGAATGGCAGGGCTAAAGCCACACGGCCCGTTCGGGGAACGGGCCCTACAAGAATCGAACGGTCCGGTCGGGTATAAAACCCGACCCTACGAAAAACGAGTTCGTAGGATGGGACCTGTTTCGAGCTGGCCCCCTCAATGGCTTCACCCCGCAAGGCACGGTTTTCTCGCCGCGGTTGTTTCATCCAGTCTTTTTACCTTGCAGCGGCTTGGGGCATCGTGCAACAGATCCGGATTCTCCTTTGCCTCCAGCGCTATAGCTTTCAATGCCTCAATGAAGAGATCGATATCCTCTTTGGACTCAGTTTCGGTGGGTTCGATCATGATCGCCCCATGCACTACCAGTGGGAAATAGATAGTGGGCGGATGAAAACCGTAATCCATGAGGCGCTTGACCATATCCAGGGTTGTAACTTTATTTGCCTCTTGAATTTTATCGGAAAAAACGCATTCGTGCATGCAGGGCCTGTCGTAGGGAAGGTGAAATACGTCTTTCAACTTTTCCTTGATATAGTTGGCGTTCAGGACAGCAAGCTGGCTTGCCTTTTTCAGATTTGCCCCCATGCTCAGGATATAACTGTAAGCCTTTATCATAACACCAAAATTTCCATAAAAGGCGTGCAACCTGCCGATGGATTCAGGAATATCTTCAGAAAGTGAATATATGCCGTTTTCTTCAATCACACGGGGAACAGGCAGAAAAGGTTCGAGATGCTTTCTGACACACACCGGACCGCAACCAGGGCCGCCCCCCCCGTGGGGAGTTGAAAAAGTTTTGTGAAGGTTCAGATGAAGCACATCGATTCCTATCTCACCCATGTGCACAATCCCCATGACGGCGTTCATGTTCGCGCCGTCACAATAGACCTGTCCGCCCTTTGAGTGGACGATCTCCGCAATTTCCTTGATATTCTCTTCAAAAAGGCCGAGGGTGTTGGGATTAGTTACCATGATTCCGGCTGTGTCTTCATCCATGACCTTGGCAACGGCCTCAGGAGAAAGTATCCCCTCTTCATTGGATTTCACAGGTATGGACTGGTAACCGCAAAGTGTGGCGCTGGCAGGGTTCGTACCATGCGCGGTATCCGGAACAATGATCTTTGAACGCCGCTCTCCCTTGCTCTTGTGGTAGGCGTAGATAAGGAGCATTCCGGTAAACTCACCATGTGCTCCGGCGGCGGGCTGGAGGCTGACTGCGTCCATACCGGTAATCTCCGAAAGATATCGTTCGAGTTCGAACATCATCCTGAGCGTCCCCTGTGACAGACTGCCGGGAAGCAGGGGATGAGCACCGGCAAGGCCGGGAAGGCTTGCCTGTCTTTCGTTGGTCTTCGGATTGTACTTCATGGTGCATGAGCCCAGAGGATACATGCCGGTGTCCACTCCGAAATTCCACGTAGAAAGCCGGGTGTAATGACGCACCACGTCCACCTCGGAGAGATCGGGAAAATCAGGGCCTTCACCCGTAAGGTCTTCATTCAGAAGAAAAGTCTCAACATCGCGGCGGGGGAGAGAAAACGCTCTTCTTCCCTTTTTCCCTTTTCCCCAGAGCAGAGGTTCATTAAGTATCAGACCTGTAGTACCTAAAGATTCTTTCATAATTTCACCTCCCTGACCAGAGTATCCATGTCATCTTTGGCCACAGTCTCCGTTGCACACAAAAGGTAGTGGTTGGAAAATTCCGGATAGTAAGGAGCGAGTGGCAGACCCGCCACTATTTTTTTCTCCAGCAGGCGCTTGTATGTGTTTTCAAAGCCTGCCGGAAATTCCACTACAAATTCATTGAAGGTAGGGCTGTCAAAACTTATCTTGAATCCTGCCTTTTTCAGTTCGGATTTGAGATATTCAGACTTGTCATAGTTAAGCCGCGCCAACTCCCGCATACCGGTACCTCCGACGGAGGCCATGTAAATCGCGGCCGCCAGGGCACAGAGGCTGTTGTTGGTGCAGATGTTGGAAGTCGCCTTTTCCCGGCGGATGTGCTGCTCCCTTGTGGCAAGCGTCAGAACAAAGCCATTCTTTCCGTCCAGGTCTTTGGTTTTGCCTATCAGGCGGCCGGGCATACTGCGCACATATTTCATTTTACTGGCGAACATTCCCAGCGCCGGCCCACCGAACGAACGGGGGATACCAAAGCTTTGACCTTCTCCGCATGCAATGTCGGCACCCTGACTCCCAGGATTCTTTAACAATCCGTAAGCAAGGGGTTCCGTAAAGGAGGTGACAAAAAGAGTTTTCTTTTCATGAATCATCTCACCGATTTTCTTCAGATCCTCAATACATCCAAAAAAGTTGGGTGACTGAACCGCAACGGCCGCAAGATCATCCATTCCATTTAGCTTAGAAAGATCGGTTTTGCCGTTTTCGAGATATGGAAGCTCCACGATTTCATAACCAGACGGCTCAAAATAGGTTTGAACCACACGGCGATACAGGGGATGAATCAGGCTTGAAACGGCCACCTTATTTCGCCTGGTTACACGAACGGCCATGAGAAGCGCTTCGGCCAGGGCAGTGGCTCCATCATAAAGCGACGCGTTTGCCACTTCCATACCCAGAAGCCTGGCAACAAGTGTCTGATACTCATAAATCGCCTGGAGCGTTCCCTGGCTCATTTCCGGCTGGTACGGGGTGTAAGATGTTACAAATTCGGAGCGGCCAAGGAGATATGACGCCGATGCGGGGATATAGTGTTCATAGCTGCCCGCACCCATAAACACCTTGTATTCCGGAGAGACGGCCATGCTGTCTGAAAGTTCACCCATAAAGTCGTTCAATTCCCACTCGGTCATCGACTCCGGCAGGTCGAGTTTGCCCGTTCGACGGCAATCCTCAGGAATCATTGAGAAAAGGTCATCAAGGTTATCCGCCCCCACAATTTTCAGCATCGCAGCTATATCTTCACTGGTATGTGGTAGGTAACGCATTTATTCCTCCCCTTTCAGCGCTTCAAGATAAGCGTCACTGGTCATGAGGTCGTCAAGTTCAGCCGGATCACCGGGTTTAACCTCGATCATCCACCCATCATTATACGGGCTTTCATTTACCAGTCCAGGCGATTCTTCAAGATCCAAGTTTACAGCAAGAATCTCACCGCCGACCGGCATGTACAACTCGGAAACAGCCTTGACCGATTCTACGGTTCCAAATTCTTCTCCAGCCTCATAGGTATCACCTATCTCCGGCAGCTCGACGAAAACAATATCTCCGAGCTGATCCTGGGCATAATCGCTGATACCAATTCTCACACTGTCGTCTTCAGGTCTGGCCCACTCGTGATCTTCTGTATAGCAAACATCCTCTGGCAAATTCAAGTCACTGATCTCTTTCATAGCCTCTCCTTTAGTTTAGTTCTGAGTTCAGGGTTTAAAGTTGATACAATCGTAAAAAGTCTGTCATTCCCGCGTAGGCGGGAATCCAGAAACGGCTAAGCACTTGAAAAAAATAGATTCCCGTTTTCACGGGAATGACAAAATTGTGTATATTTCGACTTTTTACGAGACCATCAAAGTTCTAAGTTTAAAGTTCAAAGTAGCGCAGGACTTTAGTCCTGAGAAGTTTGAATAACTATCATTAGTTGTCATTTCGACCGCAGGGAGAAATCTTAACAGGCCTGTATCATTAAGATTTCTCGTCGCTGACACTCCTCGAAATGACAAAATTCAAAGCTCTCGTCCTGTATATTCAGCAGACAGCAGCCCTAAAGGGCTGCGCTACGTTCCAACATTTTCTTTATTGATTTACGAGCGGTTCTATCGGGACGAACATCATCCACGATCATGACCTTTATTTTCCGCCTGTTATCCTTGAGTTCAACGATTTGACCGGGGGCAAGTTTCGATTTGACCTTTACAAAACCGCAGCAAAGCCCACGCGGCTTGAAATTCGCCGGCTTGTCGGGACTGGAAATACTGTAAATCCTGTCTCCATGGCGTCCAATTGCCATATCACTTACGCAGGTCAAAACCACGCCGATTTTATTGCCGCCGGAATCCAGCACATAAGCAGCGGGATCATGGGCGGAAACCTTGCGGAGGTCATAGCCCGCAAAAGCACAGGTGTATTCTGATTCGCCGATATTTTTAAGGGCTTCGGCACCTGTAAACTTCTTGGTAAAGCCCGTTCTGTCAGCATTGTAAGGAAGGGTAAAAAGCCACGGGTGATTTGTGAATGGCCAGGGGCCAATATCCTGATGCGAAAGGGGAAGCACCGCTCCGGCCCTTAACGAATCCCTGGCGGCAAGCCCGCATGCTATAAGGTCGAAATCTTTGCCCGCCTCCAGGATCATCTCCCAGACTCTGACAAGATGTTCGGGGTCTATAAAAATTTCAAAGCCGAATTCTCCAGTATAGCCGGTGCGGGAAAGCAGAAGAGGTGTGCCATCAGTAAGACGTACCGTGCCGGAAAGGGGTGACGCGCTATCGAAATAGCCCTTGAACGTAAAGTAGGGCATGTCTTCAAATACTTTTTCCGGCTCTTCCAAAACTTTCATAAGTATATCGGCGGCCATGGGGCCCTGGACGTCCATCTTGCCCACTTTGTCCGTGAGATCGGTTATCTCAACATCCCGCCCGTCTATGTGAGCCGTCATATGTCGCGCAATTTCACCGCCCATACCGGCATTTACGACGATCATGTAAATACTCTGATCTATCTGGGACACAATGGCGTCATCGATGACCTCGCCTTTATCATTAAGGTACACTCCATAGGTACATTTGCCGGGTTTCAGAGGGGTTTTGTTTTTGCCCACACATGCGTTCAGTTCCCTGCTCAAGCAGATCTGAAGCAGGTCGAAGGCATCGGTACCTGTAACCATCACCACGGCCATATGGCTCGTATCAAAAATCCCGGAATTTGTGAGAACCGACAGATGCTCTTGTTTTGCACCCGATTGATACCACAGCGGCATATCGTAACCACCGAAAACGGCCATATTGGCCCCATGAGACACATGCCAGCTATGCAGAGGGGTCTTTTTCACTTCTTCTTGCATCGTATCTTTCCTTGTTGAGTTCCGAGTTCAGGGTTCAAAGTTCAAAGTTAGGCCCGTTCCCTGCCTGCGCCAAGCCTGCGCGGCAGGCCCGAACGGGCAATATAACCACTAAACTTCTATAAACTTGCTTGTGACTAAAATTGATGTTATCAGGGATGGACTAAATTAGATTGACGATTCTGTCAATATGTTTTTTATCTTTTTCCAGAGGTCTAAGGATCATGACCATTAAAATCACCATCATAGGAGCGGGGTCTGGGGGATATGTCGCCGCCATACGCGCTGCCCAACTGGGCGCTGAGGTTACCGTTATCGAAGAGGACAACGCCGGAGGAACCTGTCTAAACCGGGGCTGTATTCCTTCCAAGATAATGAAGACAACTGCCGAAATGGTGGAAAGTTTTCTCAGGGCTCCAGAGTTCGGCATAGTAGTGGATGGAAATGTCCATCCCGATATGGAGCGCCTGATGGCCAGGAAACAGAAGATTATCCAAAATCAGATCAAAGGGATACTTGGGCTATTCGATAAACATAAAATCCGATACCTGAAAGGGCACGGATACATCAAGGACAACAAATTAACAGCGGTAAAGCTTGCGAACGGCAAAACGGTTGAGGTGCTCTGGGACAGACTGATCCTTGCCACTGGTTCGGAACCACTTGACATCCCGTCGTTTCCGTTTGACGGCAAAATGATTATTTCCAGCAATGATGCCCTTAACCTTCATGAAATCCCGAAATCAATACTGATCGTTGGCGGCGGCGTCATTGGGTGTGAATTTGCCTCCATTTTTGCAGCCTTAGGCTCTACTGTAACCGTAGTGGAGGCCATGTCACGAATGCTTCCGCTCCCATCGGTCGATGAAGACTGTTCCAAAACCCTCCAGCGGGAAATGAAAAAACGCGGGATAAAATTCATCGTCGACCGGACGGTGGAAAAAGCTGAAGTTGAGGGGGGAAAAGTTCGTGTGACCATCGGGCCATCCCCTTTCAGTCAGAAACCGAAAGAAAAAGACTTTACACCCCTTACAGTGGAGGTGGACAAGGTGCTGGTCTGTACCGGCCGCAGGCCCAATACTGCCGATATCGGTCTTGAAAAGCTCGGCGTTAAGATGGACGATAATGGATGGATCATCGCCGATGAACGAATGGAAACCGGCGTTCCCGGTGTTTACGCCATCGGGGACGTTCTTGGGCCATCCAAGGTAATGCTCGCCCATGTGGCCTCAGCCGAAGGGCTAATCGCCGCGGAAAACGCCATGGGTGGAAACCGGACAATGAATTATGAGGTGGTACCGGGGGCAATCTTTACCATGCCGGAAGTTGCCAACGTGGGGTTAACAGAGGCTCAGGCAAAGGAGCAGGGCTATAACGTTCGAGCAGATAGCACCCTCTTCCGCACACTTGGGAAAGCCCAGGTAATAGGAGAAATCGCCGGGCAGGCAAAAATTGTGTCGGATGCCGAAAGCGGAAAGATTTTAGGGGTTCACATAGTGGGACCGCACGCCACCGACCTTATCGCCGAGGGGACTCTCGCCATGCAAACTGGGTGCACCGTAGCCGAACTGGCCAAAACGATACACGCGCACCCTACCCTCCCTGAGATCATGCTGGAAACGTCTCTCAAGGCCATGGACAGGCCGCTGCATGGGTAAAGGCCAATGGGACATGATTATGAATGAAGTTGATTGGAATCCTGGAAAACTGCTTGATATGTCAGGATATTTCTGGAAGACTTGTACTCTGCACGCAGGAGTAAAGCTTGAGATATTTTCCATAATAGGTTCTGATTCATTATCCCCAAAAGAAATCTGTAAAAAAATCAAAGGGGACATGCGAGGGGTTTCGGTGCTTCTTAATGCCCTGACCGCAATGAGACTTCTTAAAAAGGAAGAAGGCAGATACAGCAACACTCCCGCAACTGCAAAATTTCTTTCAAAAGAATCACCCGAATATGTCGGCTTTATGATAATGCACCATCATCACCTGATCGACTCATGGTCGAGAATGGACCAGGCAGTTTTAAGTGGAAAACCTCTAAGAACGAGGGCTTCCTCCTCAACAGAAAAACAGCGAGAAAGCTTCCTGATGGGCATGTATAATATTGCCATGTCTATTGCACCTTCACTTTCAAAGGAACTTAACCTTACAGAATGCAGACATCTCCTGGACTTCGGAGGCGGTCCCGGAACGTATGCCATACATTTTTGTCTCAACAATCCCGGGCTCAGCGCCAGTGTTTACGACCTGCCCACTACACGACCTTTTGCTGAAAAGACCATCGGGGAATTCGGTCTGTCGGACAGGATAGATTTCCTGGAAGGAGATTATCTTGACGATGGTTTTAATTACAAAGGAATTTTCGATGCTGCCTGGTTGTCCTATATCATTCATGGAGAAGGGCCGAAGGATGCCGAAAAGATTATTGGGAAAGCCGTATCAGCCCTGAAGCCCGGCGGAAAGATCTTCATTCATGAGTTTATTCTTAACGATAACATGGACGGTCCTCTTTTTCCCACGCTATTCTCCATAAACATGCTGTTGCAAACAGAAAGCGGGCAGTCCTACTCTGAAAAACACATTTTCGATATGATGATTAAGCACGGTGTGAAAGATATCAAACGTCTCGACTTCAGGGGGCCAAACGAATCGGGGATAATTGCAGGTGTCGTGTAATTGCATAAACGGCATCTTTTAATCTGTATGTTCCACGAGCCGGTACGAGCCGTTCTATCTGAAGGAAAGGGTTATAAAAGCAACAAATGGCCAGAGTGATTGTCAGACAATCTTCTTACGATTATGAGACACTGAAGCAGCATTGCTTTTCCATACTGGATCAATTCTGCGGGGATCTCATCAGGAAGGACAGTTTTGTCGTCATAAAGCCGAACTTTCTGTCGGCGGCAACGCCGGATAAGGCCATCCTTACTCATCCCATGATTATAAAGTGCGCGGCGGAATTTGTTCTGTCAAAGGGTGTAAGACCGCAGATCTCGGATAGTCCCGCCATGGGTTCTTTTGAAAGGATACTCAAAGAAAGTGGTGTCAAGCACGCGCTGGAAGGTCTCGATGTAGAATTTAAGGAGTTTAAACAATCTGTAAAGGTCGATATCGGCGAACCTTTCGGACAGATTGATATGGCCGAAGATGCGATAAGAGCGGATGTTCTAATAAATCTCCCCAAACTTAAAACACATAGCCAGATGCTCCTCACGCTGGGAGTAAAAAATCTTTTTGGATGTATCGCCGGTTACAGAAAGGCCGAATGGCATATGCGTACCGGTGTCGACAGGCATATGTTTGCAAGATTGCTCTTTCAGATTTATAGAACATTGAACCCGGCCGTCACCATCGTTGACGGTATTTTAGCAATGGAGGGTGAGGGGCCGGGGAAAAGCGGTCTGCCAAAGCACCTTGGTGTGCTTATCGGGAGTGATAACACCGTGGCAGTCGACATGACGATATGCACGATGCTCGGGATAGAACCAGAGGTTCTTTTAACAAATGAAGTTTCGAAAGAATTGGGTTTTTTCAATGGGTCCATCGAAGTGGACGGCGATCTTCCAAAAATCAGGGGGTTTTCCCTGCCAGGGATAACACCGCTTGCCATTGGCCCAGGCTGGGCCCAGCGTTTTTTCAGACAGCATTTCCTTCAAAGACCCGAGGTCGATAACTCTATGTGCGATTTATGCGGTACATGCTGGGAATTCTGTCCCGCAGGGGCATTGGCCGAATCGGGTGATACCCTGCGTTTTGATTATGATAAGTGCATCAGATGTTTTTGCTGTATAGAAGTCTGTCCCTCTGGCGCCCTTCATATCAGGGAAACAATGGGGGGTAAGCTATTAAGAAAATTAACCCATAAAAATTGATACAATCGTAAAAAGTCTGTCATTCCCGCGTAGAGACTGTGTCGTAATGTCATTGCGAGGGAGTGAAAAGACCGACGCAATCGCACAAGGCATTGAAAACATATAGATTGCCACGCTCCCTTCGGTCGCTGGCAATGACAAAAAAATATTGCGACACAGTCTCGTAGGCGGGAATCCATAAACGGCTAAGCACCTGAAAAGACTGGATTCCCGTTTTCACGGGAATGACAAAGTTGTGTATATTTCGACTTTTTACGAGACCATCAAAATTAACTCCTGACTGAAACTATTCCCAACAGGTATCTTGCTATCAATGCTGCATTCTGGGTTTGCGTCTCCTTGCCCCCCATCCTTGCAATCATACACCTATGTGTAATCACTAAATAAAATTGGCCGGTTTTCACAGAAGACACATGCAAATCCATTAAAAGGCTTGACAAGAAAATGGCTTTACTATAATAATTTCGGTCTGCGTCTGTCTTCTGATGCGATCGTTTCATTAAGGATAGTAGTATGACTGTAATGGAAATCAATCCAAATTTTGAAAGATATGAGCTGGCCAGGCTTTTAGGTGGCGGGAAATCTCACAGATTCTCTCATTCCGTGGACACGAAAATAGATAAGCTCGAAGTACGGTTAAAAGAACTTCTGAAACCTCAGTTGTTCTATCAAACTAAAAAGATCGAAGCGGTTAATAATGGATCTATTCATATTGAGGGAGGCATATCTTTTACGAGTTCAAATTTTTCAAAAGCCATGAAAAACTGTGATGAAATCATCTGTTTTATAGCTACTATCGGCAATGATATTGAGGAGGAAATTACCCTGCTTACGGAGGAAAATTATCTCTCAAATGCATACATCCTGGATTCCATGGGGTCGGTGACCATAGAAAATATGGTCGAAGAATTTTACCAAGGTATGAGAGACAAATATATCGCCGAGGGTAGAAAGGTTACCTTACGTTTCAGTCCAGGTTATTGTGATTGTCCAATAGCGGATCAAGAAAAACTTTTCAGTTGTTTCGATTCATTTCAGATAGGTGTTGAACTCACGGATTCCTATCTTATGCTGCCCCGCAAATCGGTTTCAGGTATATTTGGAGTTTTACCCTCCAATATGCCTGTCTATAATCCCTGTTCGGAATGCAACAAGATAAATTGTCCCTATAAAAGAGATTAGAACCACAATGCCATAAACAGGAGTGAATATGGAAGTACGAAGAGGTTTGCCAGGGGGACAATATAAACCCTTGAGCGACCAAGACGTTGAAAAGATACATAAAACCAGCCTCAGGGTCTTTACCGAAGTGGGAATACAGGTGAATTTCCCCGAGGCGAGAGAGCTATTCCGGAATGCGGGAGCGGAGGTAGATGAGACCAGCCGGGTGGTGAAAATTCCCCAAGACCTTGTGGAAGAACTGGTTAATAAAGCACCTTCCGTGATTCTCTTGTGCGGCCGGGCGGAAAACGGTGAGCTGGACTGTGAAATTGGTGGCAAAAAGGTGTATTTAGGCACGGGAGGCACCGCCTTGAATGTACAGGATCCGGGCAGTCAGGATTCCCGGAGGGCGAAAATTGACGATGTCATGAACATGGCACGCCTTGTGGAGGCGCTGGATAATATTCATTTTTACATGCTCAACGTATATCCCAATGATCTTCCCGTGGAAGAGGTGGATGTGAACCGCTTTGGCGCCGCCTTGAATCGTACCAGAAAACATGTAATGGGCGGGGTCTACACCATTGAGGGGGTGAGAAACGTCATCAAGATGGCGGAAATCATAGCGGGTTCCCCACAGAAGCTCAGAGAACGACCCTTTATTTCCATGGTGACCTGCCCCATCAGCCCTTTCAAGCTGGATGGAAGTTATAGCCCACTAACAATGGAGGCAGCCCGCAACCGCATCCCTGTGGTTGTGCCTTCAGAACCTCTTTGTGGCGCTACTGCCCCCATCACACTGGCCGGAAATCTCGTGGTACAAAACGTGGATACCTTAGCCGGCGTAATGCTTACGCAACTCACAAACCCCGGTGCCCCCGTAATTTATGGGTGCATATCTTCTATCACGGATCTGAGGGATATGAAGTACCTCTCAGGAGCCGTGGAAATGGGATTGATGAACGCGGCCGCGGCCCAAATTGCCCAGTTTTACCGTCTTCCCTATTACGCGACAGCGGGAATGTCCGATTCCAAAGTAAATGATGCCCAGGCAGGATATGAATCGGCCATCACCAACCTGATGGTCGCCTTGGCGGGAGCAAACTTCATCCATGACGCGGCTGGATTTCTCGAATTCTGCATGACCGCCTCCTATGACAAGCTGGTTATCGACAATGAGATTATAGGTATGGTCATGCGGGCCGTGGAAGGCATCGAGGTAAACGACGAAACCCTGGCCTTTGATCTGCTCAAGAAGACGGGGCCGGGAGGACACTTCGTCTCCGCGCGTCACACACGGCGTTACATGCGTTCCGAACAATACGTACCACAGTTAAGCGATCGGGAAAATCGGGATGAATGGCAAGAGGCAGGTGCAAAGGATGCCGGAACACGGGCGACTGAAAAGGCAAGAAAAATTTTAAACAGTCCTCCGCA
>JAUVKS010000023.1 GCA_030596145.1 Pseudomonadota bacterium
AGTTTTCCTACACTACCCATCATATCAGGGGTGGCAACAACTTTGTCAAATTCGATCCACCCTCCCTGTACCTTCTCAACTATATCATCAGAACCAACAATGTCCGCGCCTGCCTCAAGAGCTTCTTTTTCTTTATCACCCTTAGCAAAAACTAATACCCTCACAGACTTCCCGAGGCCGTTAGGGAGAATCACGCTCCCCCTGACCATCTGATCAGCATGTCTTGGATTTACACCTAGCCTGACGGTTGCATCGACAGTCTCATCGAACTTTGCCCTCGAGGTACTTATGAGCAACTCCAAAGATTCTTTCAGAGTATACATCTTCCCGGCCTCAACCTTTTTCTTCGCCTCCAAATAACTTTTTCCTTTGTTAGACATTATTACTCAACCTCTTCTATCTCGCAATTTCAATTCCCATAGACCTCGCCGTTCCTTCCACAATCTTAACAGCACCTTCTATATCCACAGCGTTAAGGTCACCATATTTTAATTCAGCAATCTCACTTACCTGTTTGGCCGTCACTGTTCCCACCTTCTCCCTTTTTGGATCTCCGGAACCCTTTGCTATCTTGGCCGCCTGTTTGAGAAGAACTGAAGTCGGTGGCGTTTTTGTAATGAAAGAGAAAGATCTATCAGCATATACCGTTATTATTACAGGTATAATCATCCCTTCTTGATTCTGCGTCATAGCATTGTATGCCTTGCAGAACTCCATAATATTCACCCCATGCTGACCCAGAGCCGGACCTATAGGTGGTGATGGAGAAGCTTTCCCTGCTTGAATTTGAAGTTTTATGTTTGCTATAACCTTTTTTGCCATTTTGACCACCCTATATCTTCAATTTTGAACAACCTGTATAAAATCCAATTCTACCGGCGTCGACCTGCCAAAGATACTAACAATAACTCTTAATTTCCCCTTATCGGGTTTGATCTCGTCAACCATTCCATCAAAATTCGTAAATGGACCATCTATAATTCTTACATGATCCCCAACTTCGAACTCATATTTAGGTTTCGGTTTCAAGGTTCCTGCATCTATTCTGGTCTTCAGCAACTCAACATCACTATCCGGTATCGGGGTAGGCCTATCCTTACTCCCGATAAACCCGGTAACTTTGGGGGTACCCCTAACTACGTGCCATGCCTCGTCGTTCATCTCCATTCTTACAAGTATGTAACCCGGAAAGAACTTTCTTTTGGTCGTTTTTTTTTCACCATCAACCAACTCAACGACATCTTCTTCCGGTACAAGAATATCAGAAAAATGCTCCTGCATACCTAAGGCTTCTATCCTCTCCTGCATGGAAAGTTTGACTTTACTCTCAAACCCCGAATATGTGTGAATCACATACCATTTAAAGGCCATATATTTAACCCAAAACCAATTTTATAATTCGAGTAAGACCAAAATCCACAACACCGAGAATCGCGGATACAATGATAACGAAAACAACAACGACAGCTGTGGAGGCAAAAGTTTGTTTTGGCGTCGGCCATACAACCTTTTTCAGCTCAACCTTCGCTTCTTTCAAGAACTGTTTTATTTTATTTATCTTATCCATAATCAAAATTGGCAGGCCAGGAGGGACTCGAACCCCCAACATCCGGATTTGGAGTCCGGCGCTCTATCCATTAGAGCTACTGGCCTGTACGCACTATAAATGAAGTTTCCACCACCTGTTAAGACAATACCTTCAAGCAGAGGGTCGGTTTTTACACCCGACTGTAAACGGTGGAACATAAAATGCCACCCTGCAAAATTTACAAACCGGCTAAAATCATAAAATCCGTTACTCGAATAACGCTTTACGAATTAGCTATTTTGTCTCCCTATGAACCGTGTGTGCCCGGCAAAATTTACAATACTTCTTCAACTCAAGACGATCTTGCATAGTTCTTTTGTTCTTCGTCGTTGAATAATTTCGCTGCTTACATTGTGTACAGGCCAAGGTAATTATACTTCTCATTGCAAACCTTTTTTATTTCTTACTAAAATGGAGCCCACGACCAGGATTGAACTGGTGACCTCATCCTTACCAAGGATGTGCTCTACCTACTGAGCTACGTGGGCCGGTTAAAACATAAAACAGATACAGGACAGTGGAGCGGGAAACGGGATTCGAACCCGCGACCCTCAGCTTGGAAGGCTGACGCTCTAGCCACTGAGCTATTCCCGCTTCATGGTGGAGGGGGGAGGATTCGAACCTCCGTAGGCTTCGCCGGCAGATTTACAGTCTGCTCCCTTTGGCCGCTCGGGAACCCCTCCCTGGAGCTGGCGATGGGATTCGAACCCGCGACCTGCTGATTACAAATCAGCTGCTCTACCAACTGAGCTACGCCAGCTTTCCTTCTTTCCTTACTGTCTCTAATTTTTAAAAGCCATAACTTGTTATGCTAATATCAATATTAGAAGTTGTCAAGAGTTTTTTGATTATTTCTGACTACCGTAGTTTGATTCTCTTGATGAAGAATTTATTCGTCCTCACTAAAAATATCGGCGGAAAAGATGTAAATCCTGGTATCTTCATCCGCCCAGGCATTAGATGAAAGTCCCGCCTTATGACAGGTTTCCCTCAAAAAGGTAAGTCTATCCCATTTATATTGTGTGGCTACCTGGGGAAGAAGAAGGCCGGAATGGAAATCTTTTACTATGTAGATCCCATGGACACCAACCTCAATTTCGTTAATATCCTTAATCTCCTTCAAGGGGGTAAGGACTGATATCTCAATTGACAGATCTTTCAACTCCTCCCGGCCAAGCGGAGAGAATCTTGGATCATTAAAGGCAGCGGACATGGCCATCTCGGAAACAGTCACGTACAAGGGTTTTTTCGCATCTATATATCCTATACATCCCCTCAACTGCCCATGCTTCTGGAGAGTGACAAAAGACCCCCTTTTTTCCTTAAGAGTAGTTGATTCTACCTCGAATTGAGGAGATCCTTTGCCGGCAAGCCGGCATTCAATCACATTCCTGGCAATTTTAAGAAGTTCGTCTTTTTCCGTCTCGGTTAGCCCCATATTAACTCCCACACCGCTTTTCTCCTTAACCGATCCAGCAGAACCACCGTCATAAAAGACGGCAGAGGCATACCCGACCACACCACTTTTATCTCCTGTAACATCTCCCGAATTGGCATATTTCAGCAGCTTTACCCTATGGACACCAAGTTTTTTCGCAACTATCATAGTAACGGCAATCACCCCACCACCGCAAGCCTCACAGGCACCTCTTTCCAGGTCCTTCAAAAGCCCCTCGGCATCCATTCCTTTTATGTGATCCAGTACTATTGAATCCAATTTCACTGCTTTCTCATAGGCATGGAAATGGGAAAGATCAGAACTTCCTATTATGAGGATTTTTTTATCGGCCATGGACTGGAAAATGGCTTCGGCCAATTCCTTACAAGTTTGACCATCCTGATTTCCCATGACTATCGGGACAAAGCTAAAATTGCCCAGTACCCTTTGCAGAAAGGGAAGTTGAATCTCGACGGAATGTTCCTGCAGATGTGCAGCTGGAACAAAGGATATTATCGGACTTCGAGCAATAATCTCATTCGCTAATTCTATATCCACCGGAACAATTCCCAAAGGCGTCTTATATCCACCTTTATTATATATGGAAACCCCGTTAAAGTAGGCACGGTGACTTGGCCCTATAACTATCACAGCATCAAAGGTCTCCCCCTCGACAAGCTTATATGAATAAGCGGCGACCTGCCCGGAATACATATAACCCGCATGGGGTGAGATCAGAGCAACTACCTTTCCATCTATAAGCTCAGTGGGAACATTTTTGAGAAAACCATCTATATCGGATGACAGGATCTTCGGATTTCCAGAATACCATGATCCCGCAATAACCGATTTTCTTATATCATTCATATCCGCCCCCTCTCCCCTTTCAGGCCACGACAGAATAAACAAAACCGTCAGAACCACAACTGATATTACCTTGACAGATTCTTTCATGACTCATTTTATCAATTTCGCTAAATGAAGAAAGACCTATTACAAATATTACATAAAACACAGAAAAACATTTAAGAAACAAACATGAAGAATTTATACGTTGAATCAATAACTTCAAATGATCCGAAGAACAGGAGTTCGAAAACAGAAACAGTTGCTAATCTTCTTCCTTTGCGCCTTTTTTTTCTGGTTCACTGCCCATCTTACAGTCTCCTTCAAACACTGCCCCTTCCTGTATAACAAAAATCGATGTCTTCACGTTTCCCAAAAGCTTCCCCGTAGAATAAACTTCTATCTTTTCCTTGGTTTCAATACTCCCTCGAACATAACCATTCACAACCAAATTATCAACCACAATATTCGCCTCAATCTTTGCGCCTTCTCCAACAACTAATGTTCCACCATCACCCAATATCTCACCCTTAAAATCACCATCTATTCTCACAGAACCGCTAAACATCAATTTTCCATCAAATTCCGTACCCTTCCCCAGAAAGGCCTTCACTTCATTTATCTTTTTTCTGTCAATCATTTTAAAGTCTCCTCTCGTTACGTAGCATCACTTGAAATAAGTATGGAAAATCTTAAATTGTGAAAGGCAATATTAAGTTCAAATCCTGTTACATTAATTTTCCCACAAACAAACATTTTTTGCAAATTTGAATCTTGATATTGACATTGTTTTTCATGCCCTGTAATCCTCAAACCCCACAACCCAACTTCATGACAAAAAATGGACAGCTATTGACAAAAATTATCATTTTATGACCTCCCTCAACTTTTTAATCAGGATAATACTTTGCTCATGTTTCTTTACCGCCACCCGGAAATAGCGGTCTCCCATACCCTGAAAAGTGCTGCAATCTCTTATCAATATTCCCTCTTGCGCCAGGCGGTCTCTAAGCTCTGTAGAGTTAAGGGCAACCCGGCTGTTCATGAAGACAAGGATAAAATTGGCTGCACTCTTGTAGGTCTTAAAACCGGGGATTTCGTTTAAGGCATTTCTCAGAAATTCTCTTTCAGCTATTATATATTGTCTCGTATCCCTGATGTAGTTCCTGTCTGAAAGGGCGTCAGCAGCCACCCTCTGCCCCAGTGAGTTGACCGTCCAGGGTGATTTATTTTCCCTGATTTTCGCGATGCATGACGACGAAGCCATTACATAACCTACACGAAGGCCGGGGATACCAAAAAATTTCGTCATGGATCTCAGTACGATCAGATTGGAAAACCTGAAAATCGCCTTCATGACGGATTCCTCCTCCACAAAGTCTATAAATGCCTCGTCAATTACGGCAAGCGTCCCGGTCTCTTCGGCATAAGCTATGATCCGGCACAGCTCATCCTTTGGAGTCAAAACACCCGTGGGATTTGCCGGATTACAGAAATACAGGATATCAAAACCATCTTTCAGGCGCTTGCAGAACCTGTCAATATCGACGGAAAACCCATTTTCCCCATCGGTCTGGAAATATGACACCTCGGTGCCGGAGATTTTGAGCCCCTTTTCATATTCACTGAAGGCCGGTGTAACGATGAGTGCACTTCTCGGTTTGAATACTATCGGTATCCAGTACATAAATTCAGTGGACCCATTCCCCACAAGAATATAGTCCCTATCAATATCATGGTATTTCGAAAGTCCTGAGACGAGATCGAACGAGTCGATGTCGGGATAATTCAAAATGGAGTCAAATTCCTTTATCACCGTTTCCTTTACACCAGGCGGGTAGCCAAGCGGATTTATATTGGCGCTGAAGTCGATGATCTTATTTTCATCGATTCCATATCTCCTGGAAATTTCACTGACGTTGCCACCGTGGTCTCTTTTCATAATTGTATTATCCATAAGGTTGTCATGCAGAAAACGGCCATCAGGAGGGATGAGGCAAACATAATGGCCCATGTCTTCTTTACATCCACTCTGTCCACCACGTTTATCCTGTCACCGATGGTCGGTTTACTGGCAATCTCTCCGAAATATCTGTTTTCACCGCCAAGCTGTATGCCAAGGGATCCGGCCACCGCAGCCTCCGGTATGCCACTGTTCGGACTTGAGTGATTTCTGCCGTCCCTTCGCATGATTCTCCACGAATCCCGCCAGTTGAGCCTAAGAATAAAAGCGGCCAGTATGATAATAAGCCCTGTGAGCCTTGCCGGTATCCAATTAAATATATCGTCCATCCTGGCTGAAAAGCAACCGATATCCTTGTATCTGTCATTTTTATATCCCACCATGGAATCGAGGGTATTGACCGCCTTGTAGGCCATGGCCAGGGGGAGGCCGCCGAGAGCCAGGTAGAACATGGGCGCCACGATACCATCCGAGAGGTTTTCCGATACCGTTTCAATGACGGCCCGCAAGATCTCCTCCTCATCGAGGTTTTTTGTATCCCTTCCCACAATCATAGAGAGGCTCTTTCTTGCCTCTTCTAAATTATCGCTTTTCAGGGCACTCAGGACAGCCTTACTTTCATCATAAAGAGACCTTGTCGCCAGTGTCAGAGAGGCGAGCAGGATTGCTATAATCGCACCGAACAGAGAGTTTATGAAAAAACACCCTTCTACTATTCCCCAGGTGATGAAAAAAGTGGGGGCAACTACGGCGAACCACAAAATGATTCCGGCCTTCTTTTCATCTATAAATCCCCCCTTTACCAAGGAGGGGATTTTCCCTTCCCAAAAACCCACAAACTTCCCGATGATGACTACGGGATGGGGAAACCGACGAGGATCGCCGACTATTATATCGACTATATATGCTCCTAAGAAAACTGCTGGTGTCATTATGTTCCTAACCTCAATCCATTATAAACAATGCTGTTACAGTAGAGAATCGTCCTACAATCATTCTTCCCGGATGATAAATAAACCGTGTTTGTCCTGCCTATCTTTTTACCCTCTCTAACCAGTTGTTTTATTTTACTGTTTGGCAAAAAAGTATATGGGAGAAATAGTTGCGAGTCAAGGGTAAAAGAAGATACACTCTTCTTCCATAATACATTCGATCTTTCCTTAAAACCAACTCTCGACAGTTTCACACGTGGGTACAACACCTTGTAGTCTCTTCTCTTGACACACAAGGGTATTTCACTCTATACTTTCCCCACCCCAAAGGGAATACTTATCAAACATTATAAACCTGTTAGAATTTTACACCATGAAGGGCCAGCGCTTTTAAGATAGGCATAGTCATGTGGAGAGAATGTAATGCCAGAAAATTGCCTAAACCAGAAACGCAGGAAGAAAAGGCTTTACGAACAAAAAAAAGATGAAAAGTCCTTACGATTGTTTTCTCGATATGCCCTCGGGATTACAAACTCCCTATCTGCCCATATAGCAATTCTGGACCAGAACGGAGTGATTCTGGCAACAAATAGAGCGTGGCAGGACTTTGCAAAAACAAATAAAATACGAATGCGGCCGGACACTGTTAATGTCAACTATCTTGAGATATGCGAGCGTGCCTTACATCATTCTGCCGAAAATGCCGCGGCGGTGTCTGAGGGGATTAATGCCCTAATTGAAAAGGAAATCGATGAATTCGTAATAGAATATCCATGCCATTCCCCTTATGAAAAACGATGGTTTTTTATGCGGGCCACGAGGCTTTCAGATTCCAGGCCGCTTCGGATAGTGATCAGCCATGAGAACATTACCGCCCTCAAGCAGGCGGAAGAGGAGTTGAGGAAGCGGAAACTGGAATTGAAGCTTCAAACACAGAAGCTTGAAGAAACCAATACGGCTCTTAAAGTTCTCTTGCAACGAAGGGAAGATGACAGACATGCACTTGAAGAAAGCTTGGTTTCCAATGTCAAAGAACTCGTCTTTCCATATTTAGATAAGCTACATAACGCAAGACTTGATTCCAGAGAAGAAATCTACCTGGATATCATCGAATCTCAACTTGACGATATTGTTTCACCCTTACTTCGAAAACTCTCTTCAAAGTACCTCAATCTTACTCCACAGGAAATCCAGGTAGCCTCTCTTGTAAAAAGCGGCAAGACAACGAAGGAAATTTCTCAAATCCTTCTCATTTCAGAAAACACTGTTAACTTTCACCGCAAGAACATAAGGAGAAAATTAGGTCTGAAAAACAAACACTCTAACCTGCGATCATACCTCCTTTCCCTGGAAGAATAGTAGTTTTTACCTACTATTTGCCACCCAAAGTTTTCTCATTGTGTTACCTGCAGTTTGTAATCATAATATTCCAACATGGGTCTTGGCACATATTATTAACTTCTTAACGAAAGGAGGAGTATTATGGGATGGATTTGGGCAAATCTGGATAACGAAGGAAGGGCCGCCGTTCAGGCACTGGAGGACAAATTGGGAAAGAGGATTTTGGCCATTTATCCTGACTTTGTAGCTACCAAAATTGGTGATGACGAATTAAAGCAGATTCAGGAACTGGAGGAGAAGCTAAAGGTCAATCTTGTGGCTGTGGTCAGTCATTAATGCGCTAATTCTAACTACCCGTACTCCGAGACCTTTGCAAAACCGCAATTTTGGTTATTGCGAGGCACGAAGTGCCGTGGCAATCTTATAAATTATCAACATGTTAAGAGGTTGCTTCTCTTCGCTCGCAATGACAATATGGGTATTTTGCAAAGCTCTAACTCCCATAGAAATGGGAAATATCGTTGGGGAGGATGTATATACTGGGCATATGACTCAAACTATGCCGGGTGATCACATTCCTCCCCTTCTGAATTAAGCCGATGTGCCTGTGAATCGCTTGGCTGCTTTTACGGCATTTGAACTAAACAAACTGGAACATCTTACTCTCTTCATAATATTGTCTCTATGGTACATGAAGCGTGTAACGTGAGGTCATAGGAAGGACAGTCCCTTTTCTTACGCTACACGCTCCATGGTGGTTACAAAACAAAAAATCCCCGAACCGATATAAAATCGATCCGGGGATTGCCCTTTTTAATCCTCAGATTCTTATGCCACACAACCCCTTTCCACGAGGGTCATTGTAGCAGGTTTCAGGCAAGTCTTCTGGCTTTCGAATCATTCTACTAACCGCGCCTTCCCATCCAACTCAGCTGAACAGTGGCAACATACGGCTTTCGTCCCCGATTACAGCGACGGGCTCACTCCCGATTCTCACGGGATTCCCTTTTATGCCTTAACGGCACCTGAAACTAAGTTTCTCTATGCTTCTTTTCTTTGAATTTGTCAAGAAAAGAGTTTGGCCAAACCGGATCGGGGTCTGACCCTGTTGTTTTTGATTATCAACAATGTAAAATAACTGGTCTTTTTGTTTCATTTTTCCGTTAATTCACATTCAGATATATCGAGAAAACAGTGTTGATCCCTGGTAAGTTTTTCAGATTTCAGGATATTGATCCTTTTCTTGAATATTGGGCCCGATATCACAAGGGTATGATATTCCCCGCCTTCGCCGGAGATATCGACTCCCTTGATTTTCGAAATATCCCTGACAAAATCACGATCAATACTGCGCCCCAACCATTCCGGCCCCAACAAATCTTTTTTGGTAGCTACAACAACGGCTTCGAACCCGGCTTCTATTAACTCCTCTATGAGGGTTTCCCTCTGCTTCTCTCCCCACAGGGGCAGGACGGCCTCCATCCCCGATTCTCTGCTGACCCTTTCCACCCATTCCCTGTGCTCTTCCAGATCAATGTCCCCAAAGATTCCTATCTCAACCCCTTTACCTTTCAAGTCGGACAGGGCTTTTTTGAATTCTGCCTCGTATGTTTCCCATGAGCTTCGAGGCTGAACGATGGGAAACCCCATCGCCTCAGCCTGCAATCTCAAGACATCTGTCCTGATGCCGTGGGATCGTGATATCTGACCGTCTTCGGCTATCATATTCAAAAGGTGTGTAACATGAAAATTCTTCATCGCCCTGTAATAGGACAGAGCTGCATCCTTACCTCCGCTCCAGGAAACAAAAGCCTTTAATTTTATATTTTTTTCCATTCTGTAACGTCTCCACAGACCTTGCAGTGAAAGGCGCTTTGATACATCCCCGCGCCACAGCACCTGCATGTTTTTTCCTCTTCTTTGGGAAGAGGAATTTCCCCGACCACTTCCCGGTATATACGATAATAATAAAAATGTTCTTTGTTCCAGAATTTTATTGGATATTTTTTCTTGTCTTCTTCAAACTCTTTATCCGATATCAGCGATTCAACAACTTTTCTCAGTTCAGTCATTCCGGAACCGTATTCCAGAGGCCTTTTGGTTTGCCATAATATTTCCTGTGGCAACACACCTTCAAAGGCCTTCCGGAGTATCCACTTTCCCCAGGTTTGCCCGTTTTCTTTCCTGATCTTGAGATCGAGGTCAATACCACGGCTGAAATAGGCAAACTCTTTATCCAGAAAGGGTTGCTTTATTGCGATTCCCAAGGCCTCCCCTATCTTATTGGAGCTGAATTGCATGGCGGAATGCATCCGTGCCATGTATTCTTCCAAATCTTTTATCTTCAACATGAAATCGTATCCCGCAAAGATCTCATCGCTTCCGTCGCCAGTCATCATGCTGCCGATACCCATATCTTTCGCGCACTTGAGTCCCAGATAGGCCGTAACATCGTTTGGAATAGCGGGGTCAAAACTCTTCAGTATCTTTATGACTTTTGGAATTGTGGCAATGGCTTCTTCAATTTTAACGATATTGTGGTAATGGTCAAGTTTGAGGAACTTTGCCACTCTTTCGGCATAATATCGATCCTCTCCGTATGACTCAAGCCCGACAGAAATGGCCTTACTTTTCCCGGAATAAGAAACCACAAGTGCAGAATCCAGACCGCCTGAAAAGAGTACTCCTTTTCCTCGATTTCTGCTGACCGCCTCGGCAAAGTTTTTTTTCAATTCCTGAAAAAATTTTTCCATTTCTTCACTTTGTCCTGTGGTAAAGACCATTAAGGATGCTGTTCAATGCCATCCGGGGCACACGGGGCATATCTTTGTCGGCAATAAAATCTATCATATTTTCTATCTTTTCCCCGGCTATTTCCTTAGCTATATCATTACACCAGAGCTTAAAGGAACTAATATCCTTAATCAAACCTTTTTCATAATCGTCACTTATGGCAAGAGAGGATGTGATAAAAGAGGCATAGCGGGACTGCAGGAGTAACTCTTCCAGAGCTTCGGCCAGATCACACTTACAAACATTACATTTACACACATCTATGGAAATCAATCCGGATATGCTGGTTTTCCTGTCTTTCAGGCGTTGAAAAATATTACGCCCTGCAATTATTCCGTTCTGCTTATATACTGCTTCCTGAACAGCCTCATACACAGCCTTCGCAATCAGCTCTCCCATCTTTGTGTGGCCGCCGGTGTTGTCAATCCGGCCCTCTCTTCCCTCCACGACAATGATGTTATCCGTCCCCGTCCCCGTGGCCTGATGAATCATGGAAGTAAAGCTGCTTCTTACATCCATATCCGTAAGGGCAGCTGTTTTGGCCTCGGTAGCGCTGATGATGGCCCTTGTCATGGCCCTTGGTGTCAGCTTCATGTTGGATAAAAGTATTATATTTATGGTGCCCGGTTCATGAAATCTGCCTTCGTCAACAGACGTTCTGAGAGCATTTGACTTCACACCGGCCGTCACCAGGGCATAGACCTCCATCTCCTTAAACCGTTCCCGCCTTATCGCAAGATTGTCCATATCCGCTCCCGTAAAGAGGAGACTAACTTCATCTTTCGATTTACCGATGACCTGATATACACGCTCCCTTATTTTCTTCAGTCCGAGTTTATGTACAATTCCCCAACAGGGAGGCGGGGAGTAGTGATTTCCAACTGATTTGATACCCTTGCGTTCTCCTTCGAGAGTGGAAACCACAGATAAAGGTTCCTTGAAATCTATGATTAGAGTCTTATTTGTAAAATCGTGAATATAGCTGTAGGCAATGCGCGCGTCTTTTATGTAATCAAGATCAATATCAGTATGGCGAGTCTTAAATATGTGATCCTTAAATACTTGTGCATCCTCTCGGGAATACGCATCTTCGTAAATAATGGAGGAAAGTGATGATACAAAATGCCCTGCTCGTGTCGATGCCCTGCAGGTCAGATCACATGGAAAGTAGAATATCTTCCCGGTTTTCACTGCATCCACATCCTTCCAGCCCGGTTGATTGAAAAACCTGCCGGCTGTTTCCCTGTCACCACCGCAACCGTATATGATTTGAGGGTTAAACTTCACCCACTCCTCTCTGGTTACAGGCACAATATTCCCTTTTTTGTTAAGCTCAGGGGAGATTCCGCCGGCGAGTCTGATATATTTATTTTGAAAGGAATCATCACCGGGGGTCATTACTCGGTTGCGTCCCATGAGGCGAATAACCCTTTTTCTTTCTGAATGGGGTATAAGTGCCACCTTTTTAGCGACTACTTTAAACCCCTGCTTTATTTCATTAATGACGGCCGAAGCCTCTTTCTGCCTGTCGAAAATTCTGCCCAACAAATCGATATTTCGATAGATATCGGGAACAGACTTCGCATCGAGGTTGATCAATTGACACTTTTTGCTTCCAAATTTTGTCCTTACCTTTTTGTGCAGGCTGGAAACGAAAATTACATCGGGCTTTATCGCGTCAATGGCCTTGATGGATGGTGAAAAAAAGCCCCCAACAACTTTTTTATGGACCGTCTCAGGCGGATAAGTGTCGTAATAGGTAATGGCCTTTACTGCCTCTCCTGCCCCTATTCTGAATACGATTTCAGTTATGCCAGGCACCAGAGATACCACCCTTGATGGTCTTTTTGTAATAGTGATGTTATTCCCCTGGCCATCGGTAAACTTAACCGGATAGGAAAATACAGGGGCGGCACCCAACAGGATGATAAAAATAACAATGGCGAATAATATTTTATTAAGTAATCTTGTTTCCTGTTTCATTTCTCTATCTTTCGATTCCACTCGCTTTTCACCTTATCTTTCAATCCCGTCCCTTGCCTCCACCCCCTTCCGGTAATAATGTTTTATCTCTTTCATTTCCGTAACCAGATCGGCCTTTTCGATAATCCGGGGATCTGCCGTCCTGCCTGTAATCACAAGTTCGACTTCTTCCGGTTTTGCCTCGATGAAATCCAGTAATTCGTCCACTGAGAAGAGATTATAGCTGGTAGCAATATTGGCTTCATCAAGAATAATCATTTGATACTTTCCGGAACACATAATCTGCCTCACTTCTTTGAGACCTTCCCGTGCGGCTCGAATATCTTCTTCCTCGGGATTTCTGTTGATGAAACAGTTCCGGCCGTATTGTTTTACCGCAATGGAATCCGGCATTTTGCCCAGGGCATTGATCTCGCTATACTTCATCCCCTTGACAAACTGGGCGATATACACCTTGAGACCGGCGCCGGCGGCACGCAGGGCAAGTCCCAGGGCTGCCGTCGTCTTTCCTTTGCCATCGCCTGTATAAACCTGGATATAACCTTTCATACTCACCTCTTAAGCCCCATCAGGAAGGCGGGACAGGGGAGGTACTCCACAGGAGACTCCCCTGTCCCGCAAGTTTTAAAAATCATATCTCAGACCAAGGAAGAACATTCTTCCCGGCATGGAATAGCCTTTAACGTAGGCATAATCCTCGTCAAAAAGGTTTTGAATCTCCCCTTTTATCGTGATTCCCCCATATTTCTCACTAGTTATAATTTTTTTACTGATAGTAAAATTGGCTACAGTGAAACCACCCTTTTCTATTACAGCGGTTGGCCATCCACCTTCCCAATCATCAATCTTCTGTTTTCCGGTATAGGCAAGGTTCAGATTGGTGGAGAAACCGTTAAAATCAGAGATTGTGATACCGTAGGATACTTGGAGATCCGATGTGTACTTAAGGTCTTCACCCGTTTCTTTGTCTTTGTATTTAGTGAGATAGACAACACTGACATAGGGCTTTACCTGATAATCCCAAGAAAAGAGGGAACCCACATCATACGAGAGCTCTCCTTCAACACCCTCCATTTCAGCTTTTCCAATGTTTTTCCATGAGATGTCGCCACCTGGTGTCGTGTAAGACTCAATTTTATCTTTGAAATCGGTATGGAAACAGGTGAGGGAAGCGTTGAAAGAGGCATAGGAAAGATCCAGACCCCCTTCATAGGTCTCGCTTTGTTCGGGGTCCAAATTGGGGTTGCCCACATAATGCGTTCCCCAAATAGAAAAATCCCCAGCCAGCTGCTTGGCGGAAGGCATCTTGAATGCCTCCCCGCAGTTGGCCCTCAGTTTTAGCCAGTCTGTGATGAGATAGGCCGCGCCAACTCGGGGGGAGACGTGATCATCACTCTCTTTTTTCCCATAACCTTTCATATCTACGTCATATTCGTCATATCTCACGCCGCCGGTAATTATTAACTTCTGATCAAAAAGTCTGGTTTTGGCCAGAAGGAAACCGGCGGGATTATCATATTCAGCATCTTTCGGGTCCCATGTGGTCTCGATTTTGTAATTAACCCAGTCAAAACCGGCGGTAACAAGCAAATATTCCTGATCGTAAGATACCTGTGCCTGAGCCCCTTTCTGGTCAGTCTTCTGTTCCGATGGAACACCATCGTCCCAGCCGTCAGGATTGCTCCCGGTGGGATCAA
>JAUVKS010000038.1 GCA_030596145.1 Pseudomonadota bacterium
GCTGTTATCGAGTTTATCCATACGGCATCACTCCTTCACGATGACGTCGTAGACCATGCCGAAACAAGACGGGGCAAAGCCTCGGCCAACCACGTCTGGGGAAACTCTGCCAGTGTTCTTGTGGGGGATTTTCTCTATTCCAAGTCTTTCAAACTGATGACCGATCACGGAAATTTTTCTATAGTAAAACTCCTTTCCACCACCACTAACACAATGGCCGAAGGCGAAGTTTTGCAGTTGATGAAGTGCGGTGATATAAATATCACCGAAGATGACTACCTGTCCGTAGTAGAGAAAAAAACCGCCGTTCTGATCTCGGCGGCCTGCGCTGTTGCGGGCATTCTGGCAGATGCACCGGAGGAAAAGGTTGGTGCGTTGACCAGGTTCGGCATGAGGCTTGGCATGGCCTTCCAGATAACTGATGATACACTTGATTATATTGCCGTGGAGGATGAGTTCGGAAAAGCCATAGGTATGGATCTCAAAGAGGGGAAGATTACACTCCCTCTAATTCGCGCACTCAAAAAATGTTCTCCTGAAGAGAAGAACTTAATTAAAGAAATCGTAAAGAATAAAGAGTCTGACGAGGAAGATATCATGAAAATTGTCTCTCTCATCGATAAATACAAGGGAATAAATTATGCCCTCAATAAAGCAAAGGTATATATTGACGAGGGAAAAGGTTTTCTTGAATCTTTTGGGAACTCCAAAGCAAAAACATCTTTCTTAACTATTGCCGATTACATCATTGAGAGAAGGTTGTAGATTATATTACCCGAACACCTTCGTAGGCATCCCCTTGGATTTCATCAAAACCTCCCCGGTCAATCTTCATGGCGAGGGGGAGATAATCAAGTATGTCCTGAGCCGTTATTCCATCTTCACCCAAATCTTCCGCCGCAAGATCACCTGAGAATCCGTGGATGAATACACCCTTTTTTACAGCATCTTCTATAGATAATCCCAGGCCGAACATGGCGGCAATCGTCCCGGTCAGGACATCCCCCGACCCCGCCGTGGCCATCCCGGGATTTCCGCTCATGTTAATATAAACGCTTTCGTCGGGATAGCCTATCAGTGAGTGAGCGCCCTTCAGGACGATGATTGAGTTCAATTCTTTTGAAGTGCTTTGCAGGACATCAACTCGATTTTTATTCAGTTCACCTGCACCCATTTTCGTAATTCTGGACATCTCGCCCAAATGAGGCGTCAGTATTGTCGGAAACTTTCTCTCCCTTATGATTTTTAAATCATCGGAAATGGCGGTAATCCCGTCGCCATCTATAAGGAGCGGTTTTTCAATCTCCTTTGTCAGTTCTTTTGTTAGCTGCTGTGTCTCCTCATCCAATGACAAACCGGGACCGATTATCACCATATCCATTTTTTCGGAAAGCTCAAGCAAGGCATCCTTGTTTTCCAGGGAGATGCTTCCAGAGGCCGTTTCTTTCTGGGGGATGAAGACAATCTCACTTCCCTTGTTCGCGATAAACGGTGTCATTGAGACGGGTGCAGCGAGGCGGGAATAACCTCCACCCGCTTTCAAAAATGACACGGCGGAGAAATAGGGCGCCCCGAAATAACTTGAAGCACCCGCGATAAAGAGGACTTTGCCCAAATTGCCCTTGTGAGCATTTCTGTCTTTCGGGGGAAGTTTGATGTAATCGTTTACTGCTACCTTTATTGAATCTTTATCGTGAAGGGAAGGAGGAAAGGATATGTGTGAGACGTATAATTTTCCACAATACCCATATCCGGGGAAGAGCATATTTCCCAACTTGGGAAGACCGAAAGCTATGGTATAGTCTGCCATAACCGCAACGCCCATAACCTCTCCCGTATCTCCATTGATACCAGAGGGGATATCGAGGCTGAAAACCTTTTTCCTGCTTTCGTTTGATAATCCCCCCTTCCCCCCTTTACTAAAGGGGGGTGAGGTGTGTGTTTCATTGATCAGTTGAATGGCATCTCTGTAAAGACCGCCGACATCTCTCGACAGCCCCGTTCCAAAAATTGCGTCAACAACCGCATCGCAATGGAGGACATCGCTCCTTATCGATTCAATAGATTCAATTTGCCGGATCTCTATGGATAATTTGGATATAATATTGAGGTTCTTCTTCGCCGCCCCTTTAAAGCTATTCACATCACCCAGGATGAAAACCTTTACATTTCCCTCATTTGAGTGGATTTTTCTTGCGACGACAAACCCGTCCCCACCGTTGTTGCCGATACCACAAAAGGCCACAAATTTTTTATCTTTTATGCCAAACTCTTTTAATATGACAAAGTATGAGGCCACCCCCGCGTTTTCCATTAAAATCTCTTCCGGTATGGCGAGTTTTTCTATGGCATATCGATCAAGAGACCTCATTTCCTCTACTTTGGTTACTTTCATTTAAAATCCCCCTTGATCCCCCTTTAAAAAAGGGAGAAACATCATCAAAGCGCGATTATCTTTCCTGCTCCACCGTCGATACATTTTTCCGGATATAAGGATTCTATCTCCCTTATGTGCTGTGTGCAATGGGTGGGGCAGACCAGATCAATATCTTTGAGCAGGTCGAATTCATCAAATCCGTGCAGCCCGCCGATGAGTGCATAAACTTTACCGAATTGTGAAGCCGATTCAAGGATGGTCCCCACACCAGGGTGAGAACATCCCACGATCACAACGACCCCGTTTTCCGTTTTGATTGCCATTGACTGTTCTGCACCCCCAAGCTCACCGGTTGAAAAGACATTCTCATGCATCTGAATTGGATCGCTCACGCTGATGACCTCCTTGGCACCGGGAGGTGGGGAACAGGATGCCGGAACATAGACCTTGACATCATTATTCACATCAAGAAAACTGGGGAGTCCGCCAAGGTGATCCCAATGACTATGAGATATAAAAACTTCTTGAATTGTAGCCGTATCAATGGAGAGCGCTTTCATATTTGACAGCAGAATAGAGCCGTTTGCCCCCGTGTCGAAGAGAATCGGCGGGGTATTCTCTGCCTCTACCAGACAGGCAAATCCCCAATCCGCCCGGAGACCCGCCTTGAAAACATAGTTGTCATAAATGAGTGTAATCTTCATTTTCAGACTCCTTCTTTTGTCAGGGATTTGTGGTTATTCACCCCACCTAACCTCCCCCATCAAGGGGAAGGAAAAGATATCATATTATTTCGCGCTTTAGCGTTCCAAGCTCAGGGCCTTTGCTGATATGTGGTGTCCCTCAATTTGACAAGCCGCCAAGCTTGCCGCAAGTTTGCTTGAAACCGGTATATCTTTCCCTCTGTAAAAGCGATTCACAAGATAAGAGGCAAAAAAGACATCGCCGGCTCCCACCGTGCAGACCGGGGTATCTACCGGCTCTGCATCATAATGTATTTCATCACCTGCCGAATTTCTGATAAAGCCGCCGTGGCGAGCTCCCGCAGTAACCACCATCTCGTCAATCGTATAAGCACGCATCAATTCGGCCATATTCATTTTGTAAGAATCGAGTATTGTTGCGAGCTCCGTTTCATCAGCCTTTACTATATCAGCACAAGATAATGCTCCGGCTAAATTATCTGAAACACGATGCCCTATCCTGTTGTTTTCTCTATACCTGATATACCCCTGGACATCCATACTTACAAGAAGATTTTGCCTGTTCAGCGATTCTATCACTTCCTGATCGATATCGAAAGGATGTAGCGCCCCGATGTGTAGGTGATCTATATCATCCAGCACTCTCACAACTTGTTCAGCGGTTATTGGATCTGCACTTGCAGGCATTTCTTGCCAGCGACTGTCGGTATAAATATCAACATAGTTGATAAAGAGTGTCGTATTTTCGGTGTGCCCTCTTAAAATGCGAATACCTTCTTCATCAAGGGCTTTGAGAATTGATTTATCCCTGTCAGCCACATTGGTCACAACGACGGTCTCGATACCATGGCGCTTAAATGTAAGCCCGCCATAGGTTACAACTCCACCGAGCCGGCAAACACTCTTTCCTTCCTGGATGATTCTATCAATCGTGGCAGAGCCTATAACAGCAACCGATTTTTCAGCCATGGCACTCATCTCTTTTTAAGTTCATCGCTGAGCCATTCCAGATAGTCTTTAGAGCACCGGCTATCTTTTCGGCGTCTTTTCTTTTTTCAGTGGTCGTAACAATCTGGATATAATCTTCCATCATAAATTGCCTCCGGAACTATGTCCGTCGTTCTTTTGTCATTTCATATATCATGATCGCTGCAGCATGAGGCAAGCTGAGCGATTCCGCACCGCCGGTACCGGAAATGCACCACTGTTCAGCAGTCAAATCTATTAACTCCCCTGGCAAACCATGACTTTCACTGCCGAGCAGAAGAGCTGTTTTTTGTGCGCATACGTGAGGCGCAATCCCATTTTGTGCGGTGCTTCCCACCAAAAAATAATATTCTTTGAATTCAGGCAGAATTTTAGCAAAATCTACTTCAGGTATAATCGTTAGATGAAACAGGCTTCCCATTGAACTGCGCACCACTTTGGGGTTGGTAAAATCCACCGAATTGGTGCTAAGTATGATTGTCTTGATGCCAAACCAGTGGGCCGTGCGCATGATAGCGCCAAGATTGTTCGGGTTGTTCACTTCATGAAGCAGCAGAAGATGATCATTCCCCTGCTCTATCACCCGGGAGTAATTTTCAAAAGGGGGCACTCTGACGAGTGCCATAATCCCTTCCGGTTCCTTGTCTTGACTCAATTTTTTCCATTCACTTTTTTTCAGGCTGTAAATTTCAACGTGATCCGGTAGGGTTGATAAAAAAGACTCGAGATATTCTTTTTTTTCTTCCAGTATAAGCAGTGCCGTTGTATCGTATGCGCTCTTTAATAATTCCTGCACGACCTTAAAGCCCTCCGCCAGGAAAAGTCTTTCCCGATGGCGGAACTTTGCCATATTCAGTTTCGACCACGATGTGAGTTGTTGTCTGTTGGGTTTCAGTATCATCATAACTTAACACTGATCAGAGTTTCCTCTTCAAAATCTGTGCCGCAGTGTGGATGGGATCCCATGCCCCGCTGAAGGGAGGGGCATATGCAAAGTCCAGGTAACCGATTTCATCCAGATCCATACCAGCCCAGAGCGCGACAGATAGGGCATTGATTCTGCTCACTACGTTTTCTGTTCCCACAGCCTGGGCGCCAAGCAGCTTTCCTGTCGATTTGTCCGCGACAAGCTTTAGCCCCAATTTTCTCAGGCCGGGCAGAGATGCAGCCAGGGATGCGGCTATGGGATTTCCCCAGATAATGTTGCTCACCGGATCATATCCGCTTGCAGCGGCCTCCTCTTCATCAAGTCCGGTGGCAGCGATCTCAAGGTTAAACAGTTTGAAGGACTGGGAACCGACAATGCCCGGAAAGGTCATGGAACTGCCGCCTACATTCTGACCGGCAACCCGTCCCTGTTTATTGGCAACATCTCCCAGGGGGAAATGTAACCATTTCTTGCTGACGCGGTGATATGCCTCACAGCAGTCACCCACCGCGTAAACCTCTTCACGAGAAGTGCGTTGAGAGGGATCGACCTGAATTGCACCGGTCTCCCCGATCTGAAGACCTATATCTTCAGCCAGTTTTATATTTGGACTGACTCCCAGTGCTATCAGGATAATATCCGCCTCCATTTCTCCTTCGCCGGTGATCAGGCGAAGGAGAAAACCCCTTCCTCTCTCAATAGCAACCGGTTTCGTATGGGGAACAAATGTCACCTTATTGGTGTTCATCTCCTCCAGTATCGCTTCTGAAAACTCGGAATCCCACCTCCTGGCAGGAAGAGCGCCACGGTAGACGATCAGGGTATCGATACCCAGTGTTCTCATTGCCTCGCTCATCTCCAGCGCTACAAATCCGGCTCCAAGGATAATGGCCTTCCTGCATCGTTTTTCATGTATATAGGTCTTCATCCTGATGGCATCGGTCAGGGTTTTCAGGGTGAAGACTCCTTCCAGATCCTGACCCGGTATACCGGGAAGAAAGGCGTTGCCCCCGGTTCCCATGACCAGGTAGTCATAGGGCATGGTGGTATCGTCGGATAGCCGGACGACGCCCTTATCGGTGTCGATCTCATCAACACGGGTATTTAATTTAACGTCGACTCCCCTTTTTTTGTGCTGCTCCGCGGTTCGCGCAACCATCCGCTTTTCATCTTTGATTACATCTCCGATGTAATAGGGCATCGGTCAGGCAGCGTAAGAGACATGCTCTCCCTGTTCCATAATTGTCACTGTGAGGCTTGGATCTGCCCGTTTTGCCTCGGCAGCAGCGGAGGGACCTCCCGCGCCGCCTCCGATAACGATCAAATTTTTACTCATTGAAGTCCTCCTTCTTTAAGAATTCATAAAATTGGAGCTTTTCGCAGTCCACCTTAGGCGGATGGAAATGTGTTCGCTATACATTTTTACCGATATACATAAATTGGCATGAATGAATTGTGATGTTTACGTTGTCAGTTCCATGCGATTGTAAGATTATTTTCCAATGGTGACACTCTTATCATTGATTAAATCTTTTACACCTGCCGCTACAAGGGAAGGATTGAGATAGAGCTTATATTGTTTGGCTCCCCTGGCATCGACAAAGGTGTTATCAAGGGTTAAGCTTGCTTTTTTCAAAACTTTTATGCTGCTGTCAAAAAGAATGAAGTGATAATTAAATATTCCAAAAACAAGAGCTGCTACGATGACCAGCATAATGAATGTTTTTTTCATAAAGCACCTCCATTAATCTTTGTTGGATAAATCTGCACTAAGGGATGTAGAAGTCTTCATATTATATCTTCACTGACTTTTTTGTGATCATAACGGCAATACCAAAAAACACCATTATAAGACAAAGCACCTGCCCCATCGTAAGCATTCCAAAGACGAACCCCAACTGTGGATCTGCCGCCCTGAAAAACTCGATGAAAAAACGAACTGTGCCGTAACCGATAAGGTACAGGGAAAACAGGAAGCCGTCAAAATATTTCTTTTTTCTCATAATCCAGAGGATTGTGAAAAGGAATATCCCTTCAAAAAAAGCTTCATAAAGTTGCGATGGATGCCGGAGCCTGTGATATGGATCTAAGGGAAAGTACATTCCCCAGGGTACAGTGGTTACTCGACCATAAAGCTCACCGTTGATAAAATTGCCTATTCTGCCGAATGTGTATCCCAGGGGAATTGCGGGACAAAAAAGGTCTGCAAAACGCCAGAAATTTATCTTGTGTTTACGACAGAAGATGATTGAAGCCAGAAGGACTCCGATGGCACCTCCATGATAGGACATACCGCTGATTCCCACGTACCGGAAACCGCCGGCAAAATCGAATGGCAATATGATTTGAAGTGGGTGATGCAGGTAATATTCAAAGTTATAGAATAGAACATATCCAAGTCTTGCTCCAATTATAAGCCCGGCAATAGCCCATACAAAGCAGTTCTGTATCGTTTCCTTCGAATAATCATAATTTTCATTCCTGATTCTATAGAGGACAAGGATGTATGTAAGGAAGAATGCAACAAGATACATCAAGCCGTAATAACGAAGCTGGAATGCCCCGATTTCGATAATATTCGGGTTGATGTGTTCAGGTATGTAATGCCAGAAATTTGTGATTTGCCCATACCCCCATTTTCATTCCGGCAGACTGCCGGCATGTTTCAGGCTCAGGTAAAACCCTGGCCGGGTGAGGCACAGGACGAACAACTACTTGAAAAAACTGACAAAAGTTTTTTAACCTCGCTACTATCGCACTTTGGGCATTTTAAATCCTTGTCATCATCATTGATGGAGCGCACGAGTTCAAATGAATTGTCACAATTACTGCACTCATATTCATAAATTGGCATATTTTTATCCTCCTACCGGGCAGGCATTTGAAAATGTAACAGAAAAGACTATCATTCCCCTTTCTGATAATTTTTCAAATGCCTCCTTGACGGCATTAAAAATCTCTTCTTTGTCACCTGTTAAGACCGAGCTCATCGGTCCTTTTTGAATCGTAATATCATATTTTTCGATAATTCTCCACGCGTCTTCTATGGCGGGAGAGAGCTTTTCCTGTTTCAGGGGATACAGGCTAATCTGCGCTGAAATTTCCATAGGCCTCCCCTTTTAATTCCTCGACATAGAGCTGGGCGGAGAACGCCGCCGTAGCCCCATCGCCACTGGCTGTTACTATCTGCCGGAGAAGTTTCTGGATGCAGTCACCGCAGGCAAATATTCCACTTTCCGATGTCTTCATATCACTGTCTACAATAATATAACCATTATCATCGAGATTCACAAGGCCGCGGATGGTATTGGTGTTCGGCACCAACCCAATGAATACAAACGCGCCATCCGCCTCGATTACCCTGGAATCACCGGGTGGCTTCAGGTCCTTTATCTTGATACCTGTGACAAAATCATCCCCCAGTATCTCCTCCGGCACAGAATTCCAGGCAAAGTCGATCCTGTCATTTGAAAAGGCTCTATCCCGAAGCACACCTGTGGCGCGCAGACGGTCTCGACGATGAACTATGGTGACCTTACTGGCAAACTTAGTAAGGTAGATGGCCTCCTGGATTGCCGTATCCCCACCTCCGATGACTACGACTTCTCTGTTTTTATAGAAAGGGCCATCGCAGGTAGCACAGTTTGATACACCTCTTCCCAGGAAAGTCTCCTCCCCGGGAATGCCCAGTTTTCTCCAGGATGCGCCAGTCGCTATGATAATGGAAAGTGACTGGTATGTATTGCTGTTTGTTTTTACTTCCCAACCACCGGTTTCACCAAGCTGTTTTTTTGTAATGGATGCCACATCTTCTGAGACGGTCTCAAGACCGAATTTCTCTGCCTGTTTCCTGAATCGCTCGATCAGTTCAAACCCGTTTACCGGCTCCGGGATGCCCGGATAATTTTCTACGAGATCGGTGATTGTGACCTGGCTGACTGTAGAACCTCCCCCGATTAACAACACCTTCAGACCGGCCCTCGATGCGTATTGTCCTGCTGTAAAACCGCCGGGGCCTCCACCTACGATAATAATATCATAAATCTTGTTTTCCATTGTTCATTCCTTCGTTACTCGAGACCTTTGAAAAATGTTCAATTTCGTGCAAGTTCAAGGAAGGCGAAAATTTTAACCGCAGGAATACATTGAGTATTTTGAGGATTAAAATTTGAGCCTGACGCCGAAATTGGGCGAAAGAGGGCGTTTTGCAAAGGTCTCTACTCAGCTTACCTGGTGAAATAGAGCAACCTGTCATCCCGTCTCTCCATCCCGATAAGATTTTTATCTAATAATTCTTCCACATATTTTATTGTTTCATTACGATGGATGTTCAATCCGGCAGATATATCCTCAATCGAGCAGGGGCGACGTTTCAGAAGCTCAAGAACATCCTCCCTGCTTGCGGTAAATTCATCAAGATTATGAACTCCTGAATAGTCCGCGATAATTTCGCAACTGGAGCCAAAAATGCCTGCAATTTCCTCCATTTTTTCTTCAGTTACCCTGTCCACAAAGGATTCCACCGGCGTCCTGACCGCGGTGTTGAGCTGAACATGATCCGGCAGGATTCGATCTACATGAGTCTTGATTTTCAAGACCTCACCTTCAATCGCGGTAACTCCATCTACCAGAAATACCTCCAGCCATATCTGGCCGGAATAACTCTTGCGGAGTGAACACAGCCCGTCCACCATTTTTTCAAAGGAGATGTCTCTGTGCGGACGATTCACATGTCGAAAGGTCTTTTCGTCCCCCGCATCGAGTGAGGGAATAATAAGATCTGCCCCCAAGACAGACTCACGGACTTTATCCATCCAGAACAGCGAACCGTTTGTCAGTACGGCCACCGGAATATCTGTGATTTTCTTAATCCCGCGAATGATCTCGTCGATGCCGCTGTGAAGGGTAGGTTCCCCGGAACCGGCAAGTGTAATGTAGTCCGGGCGTGAGATTTCTGTTAGCCTTTGTTTTACGTCCCGCAGAATCTCATCGATGGGAAAATATTCTTTCAGTTTTATGGTCTTGTTTGTTGTTCTCCCCAACTGACAATAGATACAATCATAGGAACATATCTTGAACGGGATAAGGTCAACCCCAAGTGATCTTCCCAGACGTCTTGATGGCACAGGGCCGTAAGTATATTTAGTCTTCATATGACCTCACATCGCAGTTCGTAAGTCGAGACCTTTGCAAAATGTTCATTTTCCAAAGGTCTCAAGTCGGCATAATTACACCCCCATTACGGAAATTGAGGACGCGCGTGCCGGGCTTCCAGAACCAGATCACCCACCTTGCAACCTATTTTATCCGCGATAACGGGACACTTTGCCTGAAGCAGAAAAAACAGGTTTTGATTTTTATCGGAGAGCGATTCATAGTTTCCCTGACCCTTGGAGATTATCATATCCGCTCTCTCGTAATACTGTAAGAATTCTTCAGAACTTGATTCCAGGACAACACCGGGAAAATCGGCGCCCGTGCTTATTACCCTCACGATATCAGTAATCCCGACGGATATGGCATCTTCCATGGTTGCATCGTTGATTATGGGCTTCCCTCTGACGGCAAATACGATATCAATGTCCGTCTCTTGAAGCAACAGTTTAATCAGTATCTTGTCCAGGACGATCTCTCCCGCGTTATCGCCTATATAGAGAAGAGTCTCGGAGTTTTTCAGAGAGTTTTCGAAGGCAGGAAAATCAAAAAAATTGGATTTTTTGGTCATGAAGCCTTCAAAGATTTCATGAATATCGTTCCACTGGCGCTCAGGCCCGAAGTCAATGAGATTTCCGGTACCGGCAAGCTTCAGCGCGTTGATTACAGGCGAAGATGACTCCTTGACAAG
>JAUVKS010000211.1 GCA_030596145.1 Pseudomonadota bacterium
AACATTTTCACCTGTGAAATAGCATTTTGACCTGTAGTGGCGTCGAGAACAAGGAGTATCTCATGGGGAGAGCCTGGTAGTTCTCTTTCCATAATACGTTTGGTCTTTTTGAGTTCATCCATAAGATTAACCTTGGTATGGAGCCTGCCGGCGGTATCGATAATCACCACCTCTGTTTTACGTGACTTTGCCGCATGAATGGCATCATAAACGACAGCGGAAGGATCCGACCCCATCCTTTGCTTGATCAGGGGGACATCTACTCTTTGACTCCATATTTCCAACTGCTCAATCGCCGCTGCCCTGAAGGTATCTGCCGCGACGAGCATAACGGACAGACCTCCTTTTTTATAACGATGGGCAATCTTGCCGATGGTGGTGGTCTTGCCCGTTCCATTGGCTCCCACGACCATGATTGTAAAGAGCTTATTTCGGGGGATACGCAAAGGTGCTTCATTTTGCTTGAGGATAGCCATCATGTTATCCTTCAGGACGTTTCGAAGCGCATCCAGGCTGTTAAGTTCTGTTCTCTTCACAATCGCTTTCATGTCATCTATCAAATCACAGGTGAATACGGGACCCACATCAGCCGTAATAAGAACTTCCTCCAACTCTTCAAAGAGATCATCGTCGATGATCCTCTCGCCAAGAATCATTTCGTCAATATTTTTAACAAGACCACTTCTTGTTTTAGAGAGACCTTCCCTTAATTTTTCAAAAAACCCGTCACTTTTGTTGTTTTCAACCATTTTTAAATCCTTGAACTAAATTTCCATATAAAAATAGCATGGACAGACAAGTTTGTCCATGCCACGCTACGGCGTTTTTGTTATTATCAACCATTACACAGACAAATCCACCTGAGGCGGATCCATATCATCCTCTTTGTTTAAACGTTAAGTTGGTACTTATACCTAAAAAGGAAAGGGGGATAAGGTGTCGTAATTCCGTAAGTTAATGGTATTAATGTAGACTCACGGAAACCGTGGTCGAAATACCCTGTTTTGCCATCGTAACCCCGATGAGATTATTTGCAACCTCCATGGTTCTTTTATTGTGGGTCACCAGAATAATCTGGGAATGTGCTGAAATGTCTTTTACCAGTTTATTAAACAACGATATGTTTACATCATCCAGGGCCGCGTCAACTTCGTCAAGTACCAGGAAAGGGGTCGGACGATATAAAAGGATGGAAAAAATCAGGGCAACAGCGGCAAGGGACTTCTCCCCGCCTGATAACAGGGTGATATTCTGAGGTTTCTTGCCGGGGAGTTGAATGTCTATATCCACACCCGTCTCCAGCATATCCGCCTCATCAGTAAGCCTGAGCTCTCCCCTGCCTCCCTGAAATAGCCTGGAGAACACTTCTTTAAAGCACTGGTTGACTCCCGTGAAGGTTTCTGAAAATCTCTTTCTGGAAATCCTGTTAATTCTTGATATAGTCCTCTGCAGCACATCCAGCGAGGAATTTAAATCTGCAACCTGTGAAGTTAAAAAATCATACCGTTCTTTGAGCGTTTCGTGCTCGCTGAGAGCCAGCAGATTGACCTCTCCGAAATTATCGATGGCTTCTCTGTCTTTGTTGAGTTTGTTTTGCAATTCCTGAATGTCAGATTCATTAAATTTCTTGAATCCAGTTTTTAGAGAATCCAGATCAACATAATATTTTCTGTGCATACCTTCTTTCAAGGTGTTGGCCTGTAAGGATACCTCGTGGGATTCCATCTCCAGACCACTCGCTTCCTTTGTCAGATTATCCAGGTCTTTTTTTATCTCCCGTGCCTCCATTTCCCTGCCCCTTAACATTTCCCCCTTTTCACTTTGAATTTCCCTCTTCTCGTCCAGCTCGACTTCGCAGGTATCGTGATCTGAATAGAGATAATCAAGACGATCCCGCTTCAGGGCAATGTTTTTTGTAACATCTTCAATCTCTCTATCAAGAGCTTTTGCCCCTTCGGTTTTTGAATTAATATCATTTGATATATCAGTTGCGGCAGCACCCAACCTTGCCAGAGCCTTGAGGCTTGCATTCTTTTTTTCTTCAAGGGCTGCTAAAAGAACCTTCTCCTTGGTCAACCCCCTTTCTATCTCCTCCAGTTCACCCCTCAACTCCTCCCATCTCTCCTGCAGAGAAGAAATTGTTTCATTTGCAGCTTCTTTCCTGTTTTTATGGGATATGATCTCTTCTTCGGTGGCGGCCATCTTTTCCATTATTTGAGCTTCTTCTGACACCAGATTTTCCCTGTTGAAGACAAGGACATTTATTCTCTGCTCGACCCACTTCTGTTCACCCTCAAATCGTTCGATATCCTTCCGCTTGCTATTGATGTTCAGTTCTACTTTACGCAACTCGGAGCTTAGTTCAACCAGTTCTTCTTCGCACTGTGAGATAAGTGCGCTTGCTCTGACCCCGCTTACTTCCTCATTTTTGAGAGAATTGTTCAGTTTATCAATTTCCTCTTCCAGCTCTGCGATTTCCCTCTTGTTGCGAAGGAGACTACTTTCACCATTTTTCCCACTGCCACCGGTTAAAACACCATGAGGATTTACCACATCCCCCTCAGGCGTTACAAATGTCCCCTCGAATCCGTTTCTCCGCCAGAGGGATATGCCGGTATTTAGATTCGGAATTAACAGAACATTCCCAAGAAGATAATCAGCTATGCCTTCGAAACCTTCCTTAACACTTACCACATCGGTCAGTCTGACAACTTCTCTGACATTCTCGTGCAGTGTTTCCACTCCTGAAAGTTTGCTTCTTACCTCGATGGGTACAAAACTGCCTCTTCCTAATGAATGACTCCTCAGATAATCGATAGCTTCTATACCATCTTCCTGGCTTTTTACTATGATGTACTGGAGTTTCTCCCCGAGGACAGCCTCTACGGCAACTTCGTATTCCTCCGGAACTTCGATATAATCAGCCACCAACCCGCAGAGATTTTCCTGTTTTTTTGCCTTCATGATGGACCTTGTACCCTCATTGCACCACTTGTAGCCCTCTTGGAACTCCCTCAGGGAAAACAGTCTTGACGATTTTATTCCTGTTTCTTCCTTGAA
>JAUVKS010000123.1 GCA_030596145.1 Pseudomonadota bacterium
CGCTGCTGGTACGCTTCCCCTCTGAAAGCGCTGACCAATTCCAAGTGGGTGGAATTCGGACACCGTTTCGGAAGCGAAAATGTGGGTATTTTGACAGGTGACACAAAAGAGAATGTAGACGCACCGATAGTGGTAGGAACAACAGAAATCCTGAGAAACCAACTCTATGACGTAATGCATAGAGGTGAGGATCTAAATTGCGATCTGGTCATCCTGGATGAGGCCCATTTTCTGGGCGATGAAGATAGGGGCGTCGTCTGGGAAGAGGTCATGATTTACCTCCCTACAAGGGTAAATCTCCTCATGCTGTCCGCAACCGTCGGAAACGGCTACGAGATATCCGCGTGGCTCAGCTCCATACGGGCAAAGGAATGCGTGGTAATTAAAGAAGAGAAAAGGCCTGTCCCGCTCTACCCTCTTTTCCTCCATCCCTCAGGCAAAATAAAACCTTACATGGACAAGAAAAAACTCTACAGCAAGGTAAGGCTCTTCATGGAAGATGAGCCCCGTCAACGCTACAGGCGATCACATAAACTCCTCCCTTTTGGTGAAATCATCCGGGTGCTGGCGAGGTTTAAACTGCTCCCTGCCATCTTCTTTCTCAAATCGCGATCGGAGTGTGACGCGGCTGTGGATACCTGCGGGCCATCCTCAAAACATTACGACGAAAAGGCCTTCACCGACGATCTTAGTATCCCCCTCAATCGTTTCCCCTACATGAGGAAACACAAACAACTGCATAATCTCCGTTTCTCAAGGGTTGGCGCCCATCACGGTGGACAGCTACCCCCCTGGAAATTCCTGATTGAGACCATGATGAAAAAAGGGCATCTGGACGCGATATTTGCCACGACCACAGTTGCAGCCGGCGTCAATTTCCCGGCAAGGACGATTGTCCTGTTCAATTCAGATCAGTTCAACGGCCGCGAATTCATCCCCTTAAACGGTACGGAATTTCACCAGATGACCGGTAGGGCCGGAAGACGGGGGCAGGACAAGATCGGTTTCATGCTGGCCGTCCCGGGCAGGTTCATGGACATCAAACATATAAAGAACCTTCTCTTCACAAAACCGGATGACATCGAAAGTCAGATCAGGAGTGACTTTTCAATGGTGCTAAATCTTCTCTTGTCGCATACGCCGGAGGACATCAGGAGCCTCTTTGAAAAATCCCTTGCCGCTTATCAACAGACAAAACATAAGAAGGCGAAATTAAACCTGTGGAACGACTTCCAAAAACATTTAGCATTCCTGAAAGCGGAAGGATTTGTACACGAAGATGATCGACTGACGGAAGATGGCGTATGGGCTTCAAAACTGAGGCTTGACCAGCCCCTGCTCATCGCCGAATGTTTGAGGAATGATGCCTTCCCGGAAGATAATGAGAGGCTCCTCGCCGCGGTTATCGCCCCATTTGTCTATGACGGGGACAAAGATATGAAGATATACCAAAAAAGATTTCCAAAAAGGTTGAGGGGTGCGTACAACAAGATGATCTCTGCCATCGGTCCGATCTCTGAAAGGATGATTGAAGCCGGATTTAGAGTCAACCCCCTTCAATTTTGGACCAGTTTAATCCTCTACGACTGGGCCGGAGGGGTCCCATGGGATGAAATCATTGAAAAGAGGGGAATTGCAGATGGTGATATGGCCATGCTAATATCGAGAACCGCCGATAATCTTAAACAGATAACCTCATTGAAAGAAACACACCCAAACATCGCAGCGCTTGCAGAAAGGGCAAGGGACACCATATTGAGGGAACCGGTAGTGTTTGAATATGACTATTAACCGAGACCTTTGAAAAATACTCAATTTCGTTCGAGTTCAAGGAAGGCGAAATTTTTAACCGCAGGAATACATTGAGTATTTTGAGGATTGAAATTTGAGCCTGACGCCGAAATCGGGCGAAAGGGGGTGTTTTGCAAAGGTCTCTAACCATCACCCTTTCCCTGCTGCATCAGGGAAAGCAAGCCGAGCTTGCGGACAGTCATTTCAATAAATACACCCGTTTCACGTTCCAGCTTCTCGAACTTCTCAAGAATATGCCTGGCTTCATCCGTCAAGTTCATCCCTTTCTGGTCGGGGCTGTTTTCTACCAGTTTGATGCCCAATCGCTCCTCAGAAGCTTTCAGCCTTCCCCAGGCCGCCCGGTACGACATCTTGAGCTTTTTAGCAGCCTTATTCAGACTTTTACATTCTTCTATCGCTCCAAGCAGATTTTCGCGGCCCTTGCCGAAAAGGACTTTATCATCCTCCTCTATCCATATCCTGTACTTGATTTCCATTATAAGATTTCACCCAACTTTATAATTTGTATGAAACACCAATTAAGAACCCTGCAAAACTAAAATCTTGCGCTACGTAGCACAGAGCTCCAATCTTGTTATCAAATTTCTACTACAGAGACAAATGAAAGTAAAGAGATACAACAGAACAAAAGACACGCTTTTTAGTAGTTACACCAAGTAAAGAAAATTTAAGGAAAACATTGACAGGAAAAAATCTTTTATGGTAGATGTTATGTCAATTGCGACATAGGTCTAAATTGGCATAGCATGTTCCCCGGGTCTCGATTGCTGAGCGGAATATTGTGGATCACAAAAAAACCAACTAAACAAGGAGAATCAAAATGAAAAAAGGCGCATTTTTTGTTGTTGTTATTCTTATGTTCATACTGACATTTTCTGTAAACCAACCCTTTGCCGAACCACAGGGCAAGCTGGTCATCTTCCATGCGGGAAGTTTGACGGTTCCATTTGCCGCCATGGAAAAGGTCTTTGAAGCAAAATATCCCAAGGTGGATATTCAAAGAGAGCCGGCAGGAAGTACCAAATGCGCACGCAAGATCGTCGACGTAAAAAAGCCCTGCGACATTATGGCATCGGCAGATTACAAGGTGATTGACAAACTTCTCATTCCGAAATATGCCAACTGGAACATCCGCTTTGCCACCAATCAACTCGTCCTTTGTTATACAGACAAAAGCAGATACGCCGATAAGATCAATGCCGGTAACTGGTATGAGATATTGCAGAAAAAGGAAGTTGTCTGGGGGCACTCCGACCCCAATCTCGACCCCTGCGGTTATCGATCTCTTATGGTTTTACAATTGGCGGAGAAGTATTATAAGAAACCCGGATTCTATGACAGGCTTATCGCCAATCGTCCTAAAGAAAATATTCGGCCCAAATCTGTAGAGCTGATCTCCCTTCTCCAGACAGGAAATATGGACTACGCCTGGGAATATCTCTCAGTAGCTGTCCAGCATGGTCTTAAATACATTATCCTTCCCGATGAAATTAACCTGGGAAATTATAAATACGACGATCTCTATAAACATGCAAAAGTAAGGGTAACGGGTAAGACGCCGGGAACCTTCATGGAAATAAAGGGTAAATCTTGCACCTACGGAGTTACTCTGATAAAAGATGCACCCAACAGTGAAGCTGCAATTGCCTTCTTGAAATATTTGCTTAATCCTAAGGGTGGGCTGGCGATTCTCAAAGAGATGGGACAGCCTCCATTTATACCATGCAGAGTCCCAACGGCAGAGATGATGACAATACTGCCTGCAGAACTGCAAAAACTGGTTGAAGTGAAAGATTGATGCAGTGCCCCCGATCAGAGCCGGGGACAGGCTTCGGCCCTGCCTGACACGGCAGCCCTGAAGGGCTGCGCTACAGTAGAAAAGATGTAGGTCGGGTTTTACCTGCCCGCCATGCTTCGCAACGCGAGGCAGGCGGGTACTCGACCGCATCAGGCGGGGGGGGAAGGAAAAATCCGATGACGAAAAGAGAGCCCTTTTTCTGGATTACCATCTCGTGCGGTCTTGTGATCATGGCCTTTATTCTTCTTCCGCTGATAGAGATGATGACCGCTCCATCTTTCTCAATGCTCAAGGAGACGATTAAGGATAAAGATGTACTCCGGTCAATCTGGCTGAGTATCTACACGGCGGGACTGGCCGCCCTTATCTCCTTCGTCTTCGGAACACCCCTTGCGTATCTGCTGGCCCGAACCAGCTTCAGGGGCAAAAGACTGGTGGAAAGCATTATTGATCTTCCCATCGTTATCCCGCACCCCGTGGTGGGTATCGCGATTCTCGGTATCGCGGGGAAGAATCACTGGTTTGGGCAGATTATAAGTGAACTCGGAATACGCATCATGGGAAGCGTTACCGGAATCGTCGTTGTCCTGACCTTCGTGGGTATGCCCTTTTACGTCAACACGGTCAAAAACGGCTTTGAGGCCATCTCACCAAGGCTGGAAAAAGTTTCGCGAAGTTTAGGGGCATCCATGTTCAGCACCTTCTTCCGAATCACCTTTCCCCTTGCGTGGCGCAGCATGCTTGTGGGCATCATAATGTGTTCCGCCCGGGCGATCAGCGAGTTCGGGGCGGTTATAATAGTTGCTTACCACCCTATGATTGCACCTGTTCTGATCTACGAACGTTTTGAGGCCTACGGTCTGAAATACTCACAGCCGGTTGCGGTCTGGCTTGTTTTTATCTGCCTCTTACTGTTCTTGATCCTGCGTGTCCTGACCAGTTCAACCGGAGAGAAGAAAGCATGATAAAGACAGAAAATCTAAAGGTTAATCTTCCGGGATTTGATCTTCACAATATCAATCTTTCCATAGAAGAGGGTGAATTCTTCGTCCTGATGGGGCCCACCGGAGCGGGCAAGACGGTCCTCCTGGAAGCTATGGCCGGCCTGATTCCCGTGGAAAGCGGACGGATAATCATTGAGGGGAAAGATGTCACTAAATTGCCCCCGGAAAAACGGGGTATCAGCATTGTCTATCAGGATCACGCCCTCTTTCCACACCTCACCGTCATGGAAAATATCAGATACGGCCTGCACTTTCACAGAATCGACGAAAAAGAAGCGGATAAAAGGTTGAACCGCCTTCTTCACGAGCTTGACCTTGCACACCTTGAAAAACGTCTTCCTGAAAACTTAAGCGGTGGGGAACTGCAGCGTGTCGCTCTGGCGAGGGCGCTCATGGTCAATCCCAGCGTGCTTCTTCTTGACGAGCCGTTCTCCGCCTTGGACGCCCGCTTCAGGGAAGGGATCCGCAGTGGACTGAAAAAGCTTCATCAATCTTCCGGGGTAACCTTTCTGATGGTAACCCACGATTTCGCCGATGCCCTGTCTCTGGCAGGTCGGGCCGCTGTGATGAATGACGGAATGATAGAGCAGACAAGCAGCATGGATGATATCTTTCAAAGACCGGATTCAAAATTTGTGGCGGATTTTGTGGGAATGAAAAACCTTTTTTCAGTAAAATTCGACGGCACGAGGGCTGCCATAGATGATCTGAAAATTGAACTCGGCAGGACCCCTGTTAACAGCCACGGATACATTGCCATCAGACCTGAGGACATTGTACTCAGTAAAGAAGCTTTCTCTTCAAGCATGAGAAACTCATTCAGAGGAACTGTTTCAGGAGTATTTGACAGGGGTTTTTATTATGAGATTCAGGTCAGAGTAGGAGAAACAATCTTCAAGTCACTGATTACAAAAAGATCCCTCTTCGAACTGGGAATCCAGGAAGGAATCGATGCCTTCATTTCCTTTAAATCGACTGCTATCCATAATTTTTAAGAAGGCGGGGTCACACACCCCAAAAATAGACATTGACTCTTCCAACACAGTAGGACAGAACCCCGCCTGTCCATAATGGTGAATCGTTTAGACAGCCGAGACGGCTGTCCTACGGGATAGGAAAGACAGACTTTATTTTCAATGTATATTTTGGGGACACACAATTCCACTTGACATCTTAATACACAACAATATATAAGCGTCTACTTCACAGAGATTAATTTTCGGTAATTTTCCGCGTCCCCATCGTCTAGTGGCCTAGGACACCGGCCTTTCACGCCGGCGACCGGGGTTCGACTCCCCGTGGGGACGCCAAGTCAATATCAAAGGGTTAACCCGGAATGGGTTAGCCCTTTTTATTTTACCGAGTGAAAAATTGAGTGAATTTCCGATAAATTTTTCAAGTTGTCCTTTTCGAAATATTTTCCTTAACAGTCGGAGATTCCCCGCAACTTGAGACTGTGTCATAATTAAGTAGTTCTTTGACAAAAGAATATAAGGAACAGAAGTAAAGGTGTTACAAAACTCGGGGATATGATAGAGTTTTTCTAAAAGGAGAAACACTATGGCATATC
>JAUVKS010000065.1 GCA_030596145.1 Pseudomonadota bacterium
AAGCGCCTATCATCGGCATCTGTTCTGGCTGCATTGCAGGCGGGGATTATACACTTTGAGGCTACTCTTGGAGGGCTGGGAGGACAGCCTGCCAATTTCCTGGATGACTGTCCTACAAAGGGCACCGGAGAATACTATTATAAAGATCCCAGATATGTGGGCCTGGTTACACTGGAGGATACACTGGTTCAGATCGACGAGATGGGCATTGAACATGGATATGATGTTGACCGAATTCTGTGGCTCGGCAGGCAGATGGAAAAGACAATTGGACGGAGACTCCGCTCCGAGGCTATAATCAATGGCCGGACTTTAAAGGAAGGGCATATGGAATTTGCCAGACCCGGACTAAAGGAAAGAAAGATAAAATTAGGCGAAGAGCCCGGTCAAAAGATTCCCGGTGACTGGAACCCAAAAGCTGTGTTGCCTGAAAAGTATCGCGGAGGCTAAAGGAGACTCACCAATGCTCGAAACAGCCAAAACGCCTGAAGATCTTAACCATGAAGATAAGGCACGTCTTGTTCTTGACATGTTTCACCGTATAATAGTTCATTATGGCCTCTGGTTTGCCGAGATAAAACATCAGGTGGGCATGGAGAAGGCTCTTGAAATACTGGGCAACGCGTCGAAAAGAAGTTATGCTTATCAGATGAAAAGGCTTTCCAGGGTTCTTGGGTTTGAGATGAAGCATGATCTTCCGGCGCCTTTGCTGAAAATGCCGGAGGGATCGGTTCAGGAACTTATGGACAGTGTTGCGTTAAACTGGCTTGCAAATGATGGCATATGGTTTCAGGCAGTAGAATTTACAAGCTGTATGAACGATGCCAAGCGCTGCAATGATTCCTGCTGGGCACATTTTTCTCCATTCGAAGCCTGGTCAATAAAAAAATTTCTTAGCCTTCCTGAAAATTCCGGGCTTGAAGGTTTAAAAAGGGCGCTTAATTTTCGTCTCTACTCCCGCGTTAATACTCAATCCATTATTGATCAAGAGCCGGATAGTTTTGTATTTCAAATGAATGAGTGCCGGGTTCAGTCAGCACGGAAATTGAAAGGACTTGATGATTATCCGTGCAAATCCGGAGGAATAGTTGAATATACATATTTCGCGAGAGCTGTTGATTCCAGAATCACTACAGAGTGCATAGGCTGTCCGCCTGATGAACATCCTGATGAATGGTATTGCGCCTGGCGTTTTAAAATCAACCGGTCAGCCGACAAAGACACAGAGTAGTTACCCTGCCTTCTGTATTCCATATTGTTTATGAAGATAGTGTTTGATATCGCAGCCAGCTTCTCCCGCGGCCTGTCGAAATCGGGAATATCTTTAATATGCTTCAAGGTTATTTCAGGTTATTTTCTGACCTGATTTTCCAACTCAACAATCCCTCGTAATTGTTTTATGATTCCCTCTCTTACATTTTTATTTCTTGTCTTGCGAAAGAGTTTCAAGAGAGTTATTTCTTCCCTGTCGAGGGGTTGGAAGGTTTCAATGGACTCTTCTCCAGCATTATATTTTAAGGCATGGTCTGAAACCTTAAGAGCACTTTTTTTTTCCTCGAAAAAGGTGGTAATATTAATTCCAAGGGCCTCTGAGATCTGTTGCAATCGCATGACAGAAATCCTGGTTGAGCCCTTCTCGTATTTTTGGATTTGCTGAAAAGAAAGACCTATCCTTTCGGCCAAATCAATCTGAGAAAGACCCCAGTTTTTCCTTATCCGTTTAATTTTCAGTCCAATCTTTTTTTCTATCAATCCCTTTTTCCTTTGAGCAGCATTATCCAACTCCTTATTATTTAAGTAAAAATCCACGCCCAAAGGACGTGGCTTTGATTTCACCCCAAAGGGGTGCAGTTTACCTCAATTGGAATGATGGAATAGTGGGATCAAGAGCGGAACATTTCTTGATTCACAATACCTGACAAACACCCAATTCTAAAAATTAATCTGTTTCCGCCAAACTCATTATTCCAATGTTCCATTATTCCAGCCCCCTTGGCCCTATTTACAGGCAGAGCCTAATATCTCTGACCTGGCCCAGAGGACCAAGTTTTCCATGTTGGAATAAATATTTACCATATAAAAAACCGAAAAGTCTAACAACCGACGATGGTATTTTTTTCTTGCTTTTAATATCCTCTTGGTTGTATTATGATTAAAAAAGGAGGACCATATGAAAAAAAGGATACTTATCGCAGATGACGAGGAGGCTATAAGGATTTTACTTGCTATGGCTCTGAAAACTTATGATTACGAGGTTGATATTGTTGAAAATGGGCTTGAGGCGATCAACAATATTTACAAAAAATCTTATGATTTAATTATCACAGATTATATGATGCCCGAAATGGACGGCCTTGAATTAACCAAAAGGATAAGATCAGAATATCCTTCTATTCCCATTCTTATCGTTACCGCCAATGGGCCTGAACATGATTTCCTGGAAAGTGGGGCCACATTATATATCGAGAAACCATTCAGTGTCTTAGAGATACAAAACATAATAAAAATGATGCTTAAATAAAGAAAAATAGACTGATATTTATAGTCATTGCCGGCATGGTTGCATCTCTAGCCGGTATCGGAGGAGGTGAGAATGATTGACCTTCACTGCCACATTCTTCCAGGTATTGATGACGGACCGGAATTACTGGATGAATCTATTGAAATGTGCAGAATAGCTGTAAACGATGGCATATCTAAGGTGGTCTGCACTCCCCATCATGTGGTCGGGGAATATAATAATAACCGTGAAAAGATAATAAGATGTGTGGAGAAATTACAGGTATCCATAGATAGCGAGGACATCCCCCTGACCCTGTACCCCGGTTCTGAGATTCGCCTTGACCTCAACCTGGTTGAAAGCATAAAGGCGGGTGAACTTATGACGATGAATGATTCCGGGCGGCACATTACCCTGGAATTACCCAATGAGGCTCTTCCCCGAAACATAGAAGAGGTTATTTCATCACTCATTTTTGCCGGAATTATCCCCATTATCGCTCATCCGGAAAAAAATCATGCCATACAAAATGATCCGGAGATAATCTATCAATTAGTACAACTGGGGGCATTAGCCCAATTGACAGCATCCAGCCTCACCGGGCGTTTAGGGGGCAGGATTGAAAAGTTTTCCGTCTTTCTTCTTGAACATAGGCTGGTCCACATGTTGGTAACAGATGCTCACGCGAGCAGGCGAAGACGTCCTGTCCTTTCAGAAGGACTAAAGCGGCTAAAAGAGATCGTTGGTGAAAAGGCCGCCATGGAAATGGTAAAGACGATCCCTGAAAAAATATTGAACGGAGAAGATATTGATATGGAATTCCCCATACCGCTGGAGAAAAAGTCTATCTGGAAGATAAACTCATTTATATCAAAAGTTTTAAGAAAACATCCGGTTAACGCTTTGACACGGTGAACCATAGAGTATAAATGGCGAAAAACCGACTACAAGGGAGGATACAGGTCATCAAGATGAAAAAACGTCTAATTTTTATAATTCTTTGTGTGTTTTTATTAGGTTTTGTTTTTGCGTGCGCTCACCCGGTAATAAGGAATATCTCGCCGCAGGATAAAAAAGGCACGCGGCTGAAGTGGGATCGGGAAACCCATAAATGGGTCTTCAAAACAGAACCCCCTGACCGGAAGGCGCCTCGGGAATCCAGACTTCCATCCTTTGCACAGGCGGTCCCCGTCCCTCCTCTAAAGAAGGAAGCGGATAGACTGATCGAATTGCAAAAACGGGCGCTTACAAAGGAGGACTATCTCCGTGCCAGATTTAAGGGGAAGGAGATTGTTTTGCCGGAAGACCTTCCGAAAAACGGGGAGATAGAGGTAAAATATAAAATCGGTATAGACGATATTCTCAATATCTACATATGGAAACACGAAGATCTCTCCATGGATGTTCCGGTTAGATCGGACGGATATGCGTCGCTTCCCCTGATCGGCGATATACACGTGGAAGGTCTGGAGATACCGGAATTCAGGGCACTTATTGAGAAAAAGTATAACGAGTATATAGAGAATCCTCAGATTACGGTAACATGCAAGATGCCCAACAGCCTGCAGGTGTCTATAGTGGGCGCTGTCGGAAAGCCTGAAACTTATATCGGGCCCGCCACGATGACCTATATCCTTCGAGGCGACCGCACCCTTCTGTCGATCCTGTCTGTGGTCTCGATAAAGCCCAATGCCGACCTTGAGGAATCATACATTATTCGAGGCGATAAGATCATCCCTGTAAATCTGAAGGCCCTCCTCGAGGATGGTGATACGAGCCAGAATGTGATACTCCATCCGCAAGACACCCTGGTAATATCTGAACCCCTCAAAGAGATTATTCTTCTTGGCGAGGTTAAAAGCCCGGGAAGGTATAAGACAAACAGAAAATCGACTGTTCTCGATGCACTGTCGCGGGCAGGCGGCGTCAACTCGAAAAACGCAAATCTTTATATGGCTTACCTGGCCAGAGATAATGACATACTCCCGATAAACTTCAAGAGACTTCTCGACTATGGCAACATGAGTCAGAATATACTCCTGAACGACGGCGATGTTATTTACATACCTAACATCAATGAAAACAAGGTCTTTGTGATTGGTGAGGTTAATGTGCCGGGGGTCAGGTACTTTACCGATCCAATGGATCTGATGGAGGCGATAACTTCCTCCGGGGGATTTCGGACAACCGCCAACCGGTCTCAGGTTGTCGTGGTTCGGGGGAATCCCCGGAAACCTGATGTTTACGCTGTAAATGTTCTTGAAATGATGAAGGGGAAAAGCCTGGAAAGCTTCTATCTCGAGAAGGGTGATACCGTCTATGTCGCAAGGACTGCTATCGCAAACTGGAATGTCTTCTTGAGCCACCTGCTTCCGACATTGACATCAACGAGGGTCATACAGACCATTCTTAACAGTAGTTGGAACCCCTAAACTTTACCCACGGAGCTATTTACATATGGACGACACGAGATATATTGATGATGAAATCGATCTTCGCAGTTACCTGAACGTTATGCTCCGGAGAAGGTGGCTGATTGGTATCTTTGCCGGCGTGGTGGTGCTGGCTGTTGTTGTGAAAACACTTACAACCGCTCCTGTCTATCAGTCAAAATCGGTTATCCAGATCTATCAAAAAGGGGGCGGTTCAACCAGCATAAAAAGTCTCATGGAGGAGAGTTTTCTCACTGGTGGAAGCTTATCCGGCGCCATGATCCAGACACAGGTGGAGATACTGAAAAGCCGCACAGTCTCTGAAAGAGCGGCAAACGCGATCAACTATCAGCTCCAGGTAGAGCCGGAGCACAAAATGATCGGCATTCTCATCAACCGGTTGAAGGCAAAGGTTACAAATATCTTCTCTTCCAAAGAGGGTCTGGTGAAGAAAAAACTGATCAAGCCGATTTCCATTAAACCGCTCAGCGTCGGACCGGTTATGGAGGGGCGCAGTTATGTTCTTAAGTTTGACGGTCCCGATTCATATAAGATTATGGAAGATAAGAGCGGGGCGCTTGCAGGAAAAGGGGAACTGAACAAACCATTCTTTGGGCCAAACTTCTCCATCCTGGTCGAGGGTGACCATGCCCGGAAAGGCAGGAAAATAAAATTCAGCGTCCTTACTCCTGCTTCCGCCGCTGGTGGCTTGCAGGGGAGTCTGCATGTCTCACCCATCAGAAATACAGAACTGATCACCATATCGGCCACCGCTCTGCATCCATCCATGGCCGTGGCAAAGGTAAACGCCATTGTCTCGGAATATAAGAACCTCACTGTTTTGAAGAATACGGAAGATGCCGCGAGGGCCCTTCATTTTATTGATGAGCAGATCGAGGTACTCGAAAGAAGCCTTAGATCTTCCGAAACCAGGCTGATGTCGTTCAAAGAAAAGGAAAAGCTGGTTTCCCTGAGTGATGATGCCCGTGTAACTTTACAGCAACTGATGAATTTTGACGCGGAGCTTAGAAGAAGTGAGAGTTTAAGAAGGCAGGCGGAGTTTATCGCAAAGAATATTATGAAGGCCAGCGATATGCCGGATAAGGATATTGTCGCCCTCGGCGCCAGCACAAAAAGTCAGAGGCTGAATGTCCTTGCCCAGAGGCTCTCCGGACTCCAGTCGCGCATGATTACCTTGAAAATTAACTATAAAGAGAAGCACCCTCTTGTTGTGGAGACCGTTGAACAGATTAAAGAAACAAAAAAGGGGATAAGGGCAGAACTTTCATCCATTATTGCATCCATGAAGGTAAATGAAAGATCTATTAAGGATAATATCTCCTTTTATGAAAAACGGATCAGGGATCTTCCCGATGCCGAAAAAAGATTGGCTGAACTGACCAGGGAGGCTGGAGTACAGCAGAGCGCCTATTCCTCCCTTCTCCAGAAGAAGCAGGAGTTTGAGATAATAAAGGCAAGCGAAATCGGAAATGTCTGGGTGGTCGATACTGCCACCTCGGCTGGAATGATCAAACCTAAAACAAAGAGGAACGTCATGCTTGCCGTTATTGTGGGCCTGTTCATGGGAGTCGGCATCGCCTTTTTCCTGGAATTCCTTGACAATACCGTCAAGAATCCCGATGACCTGAAACAGATTACCGAATTCCCTCTTCTGGGTTCCATAGCAAAGTTTGATACTCAGGCAGGGGGAAACGGTCGAGAGCTTATCACCCATACAATGCCGAAGGCCAGTGTATCCGAGGCATTCAGGACTATTAGAACAAACATATTTTTTGCCTCCTTTGATACACCCAAAAGATTAATAGGCGTAGCCAGCGCCCTGCCTGGGGAAGGGAAGACACTCCTTGCGGCCAACCTGGCCGTTTCCATTGCCCAGGCAGGGAAAAAGGTGCTCCTTATAGACGCTGACATGCGCCGTCCCCGCCTCCACAGGATATTCAACCAGAAGCGAGCGCCGGGTCTTTCCAATCTCCTTATAGCGAAGGATATTGAAGGCGCTATTACACGGAAACTCCCGATATCGGGGTTGGACATGATTTGTTCCGGCGATATACCGCACAACCCCAATGAACTTCTCGGTTCACAAAAGTTAAAGAGTATTATCGATCTGGTATCTGAAAGATACGACTATATCCTTTTTGACAGTCCTCCGATCCTGTCGGTCAGTGACTCAGCTATTTTGACAAATCGACTTGATGGTATAATTTTCATTATCAATGCCGAAAAAACAGAAAAAAATGCGCTCAAGCAGGGGCTGGAGGCCATTCCCAACGAGAAGGTTCTGGGTCTGGTCCTGAATAACATAAATATTGAAAGAGATGGATATTACTACCGATATTACTATCAGTACTACTACAGCTACGAAGATCAGGATCAGGACGTCCGCAAGAAGGGAAAGAAAAGACATCGCACAAGGGAAAAACGCGCATGAAAAAAGTGACACAGGCTTGATGAAGAATGCGTTAATCATATCTGTTGTGACCCTTTTGTGCTTGTTCGCGCACACAGTCTATGCCTCCGTAAACATTCCTATAGACTCTCCATTTTATAGGAACCTGGACATCCTCATTTCACATGGCCTGATAAAGAGCGACCTTTCATCAACAAGACCTTTCACCAGGGCGGAAGCAGGCAGATTGCTGGCCGAAGCTATTGAACAAGCTGAGAAAAAAGAAACCTCTCCATCCTCTGCAGATCTCCTTAAGAAAATGTCAAAAGAATATGGGGATGAAATATCTGAAATCAAGGTTCCGGGGAGCGCACCCAAAACCTACCTGAAACCTATGGACGAATTCTCTATCAACTACAACTTTCTGGATGGCCCATTTTCGATATTCAACAACGAAGGAATTGACTATTACGACGGCCACAACGCAATGGCGCAGTTTCAGTCAAGGGGCAGATTATGGAATGTCTTCTCCTTTTATATCCAGCCTTTGTTCCTCTACAATCAAAGATTAAAAAACATCGACGGAAAAGACGATACCGAATTCAGGCTGCACAAAGGATATCTGAAGTTTACCCGGGACAATTTCGAGATCGAGGCGGGGAGAGATTCCCTCTGGTGGGGGCCCGGATACCACGGCTCCCTACTCATGTCGAATAATGCTGAGCCTTTCGATATGATCAAGATATCCAATCCCAGGGCGACTCTCCTTCCCTGGATTTTCAGCTATCTCGGCCCGTTCAGATTTAATCTTCTATTTTCCCGGTTGGATGATGACGAACACAAAATCACTGATAAGGCCACAGGCGACGACCTTTCAAAACCATATCTCTATGGCCTGAGATTCGATTTCAAGCCCCATCCACTTGTGGAGGTGGGACTGTCACACCTCGTCCTCTTCGGGGGCGAGGGGCGCGATATAAGCTTTACCGATTTCCTCAAGATCGCATACAGCAATAAGAACAGAGACGGCACGGAACTCGATAGCAACCAACAGTTTGCCATCGACCTTGCCCTCACCATACCCAATGTTAGCAGGCTGATCCCCCTTGCCGATTCGATAAAACTATACGGGGAGTTGGGCGCTGAAGATACAGGCAAACCGCCCGACAGGAGGGCATATCTCGCAGGCATTGCCCTCAACGATGCCTTCATGGTGAAAGGCATGAAACTGAGGGCAGAATATGCAAACCTGTCACCCGGCAGCGTACCGACTGCCTGGTACAGCCACGGCTTTTATCCGATGACGTATAGTGGAAGGGTATTCGGTCACCACGCCGGCACAGATTCTGATGATCTTTTTATCGAATTGTCGCAAAC
>JAUVKS010000110.1 GCA_030596145.1 Pseudomonadota bacterium
TCTCACGTCAACAAGAACGGTAAGCTTTATACGCTGGTTTATGGTAATCCCTGTGCGGTACATATTGATCCTGTTGAAAAGAAACCTCTGTATCATTTTCTTCCTTCAGCCAGTGTGCTTTCTATAGCTACAACCGGGTGCAATTTTCGTTGTCTTAATTGTCAGAACTGGGAGATATCGCAGGTGAGGCCTGAAGATGTCAGGTTTATGGATATGTTTCCTGAGACCGTCGTGAAAGACGCTCGGAAAGCCGGTTGCAGGGGCATCGCCTATACCTATTCCGAACCAACGACTTTTTATGAATACATGCTGGACACATCCCGGCTGGCACAGGAAGAGAATATCAAAAACATCTGGGTTTCCAATGGTTATATTAATAAGCCTCCTCTTATTGAATTTTGTAAGACACTGGATGGTGCGAATATCGATATCAAGAGTTTTTCCAATGATATCTACTCACGGCTGAATGCCGGCAGATTGAAACCGGTATTGAGAACCCTTATGGTTCTTAAAGAGAAGGGTGTCTGGTTTGAAATAACAACCTTGGTCGTGCCAACCTATACCGATAATATGGAGATGATAAAACGGATGTGCGACTGGATACTGGAAAATCTCGGGCCTGATTATCCACTTCACTTCTCACGCTTTTATCCCCGGTACAAGTTGACACATCTTCCCCCGACCTCCATTACGTTTCTGGGAAATGCAAGGAAAACTGCAATGGAGATGGGGATTCATTATGTCTATGTGGGTAATGTGCCGCAGGCGGAATCGAATCATACATACTGTCCATCCTGTAAAAAGAAGATTATAGAACGCCTTGGTTATCTGATTACACAAAACGGAATCAAGGATGGGAAGTGCTCTTTTTGTCGGCAGCCGATTGCAGGTGTATGGAAGTAGGTGATTACATTTTTAATATGTATTCAAAAGACGACTCTGTCGGGCGAGACGCCCGACCTACCACGTGAGTAGGACGGGCGTCCTCGCCTGTCTATAAGGGTAAAGATTAATGCAACTTGGTATAAGCTGGTAATATTTCTTGACCGGTTAACTAAATTTAAGTTATTTTTCACAAGTAAAAGGAGGATCCCATGTCGATGAAGATAGCGATATTAACCGGAGGAGGGGACTGCCCCGGTTTGAATGGGGCGATTAAATGGGTGACAAAATCAGCCCTTGATTCTCAGCTTGTGAAGAAACGTTCTGTCGAGTTTGAAGTTATCGGTATCATGGAGGGTTGGAAAGGGTTGATAGAGGTTGATCCAGATGATCCGGAAAGCCGTGCCCGGCACCTGAAATATCTGGACGAAGAGGTAGTCAGGACGTGGGATCGTTATGGAGGAACAAACATTGGAGCATCGCGGACAAACCCCTTTAACCCGAAGAATGATCGGTCAGAAAGAATGGTTGAAAATATCAAGAAGCTTGGAATCGATATCATCGTGGCGATTGGTGGAGAGGATACCATGGGAGTTGCCTACAAGTTACACAGGTTGGGGATTAAGACGGTTGGAATTCCTAAAACCATTGACAATGACCTGGTAGGGACCGATTATTCTCTCGGTTTTGATACGGCTGTGAACATCATCATGGAGGAGGTTGATAGGTTGCGTACCACGGCGGGTTCTCATGGACGCATCTTTGTTGTGGAGACGATGGGACGTCATGCCGGCTGGCTCGCACTTCATGGAGGTGAATGCAGCGGTGCGTATATTATCCTGATTCCCGAGTATCCTTTCGACATGAATCGTGTATGTGAACTTCTCCGCGAGCGGGAGGGAAGGGAGATACAGTATAGCATTGTTGTTGTTTCAGAAGGGGCAAAACCGAAAGGGAGGGAGGGAATTTACAAGGATGAAAAGGTTGACGATTTTGGACACCGTTCCCTCGGAGGAATTGCCAGGTATGTTGCAGAGGAGATTGAAAAGGAGACAGGCTTTGAATCGCGTTACGTGATTCTAAGCCATCTGCAGAGAGGTGGCACACCATCGTCCCGTGATCGTTTGATGGCCAGGTGGTATGGTATTTCGGCGGTAGATATGATTCTCAACGAGGATTTTGGTCGCATGGCGAGCCTTTTGCATGGAGAGATCACATCGGTTCCTCTCAAGGAGGCCATAGATAGAATGAAACCTGTTGATGTGGACAAGTATTACGATACCGAAAGGTACAACGGGCGCAGGACTATTCTGTAGATTGCCGGATTTAAACATAAAATTCATTTGCTGCAATATTAACAGAAAAAAACCCTAAAACATCAGAAAACGTTACTCTGCCATACCTCACGGTTATTAACTTTTATAATGACAGGAAAGTTTGGGTACAATAAAGCTATATGCAGTTTTTGATTTGATGCTTTTGTTACGTACAGTAAACGAATACCTTGAATTTTCGGGCTCTCAATTAAAAACGACAAATATAGAAAACCCCTGTTGTCAACAAATAGAACTGTCCGGTTTTGTAGCAAATGAATTGTCCGCTTTGTACTTCCCTGGGAAGGTGGCGAGCGGCGGACCTACGCTGCCTTTCCTTTTTTGGACTCCTTCAGTTTTCCCTGTGCATCATAATCAGCCAACTTTCTCGGACCATGAAAAACAGCCAGCGAGCCGTCCGTGTACCGATGAACACGCACCCTGACCCTGACGTAATGGCATCGGTGCCGGTTGGCCACGTCCATCGTGATGATTTCATACAGGGCCAATTCTCTGGGAAGCCGACCCTGATGCGTACTGAAGGCCCGTTCGCTTCGCCCCCGTGCTTCCGGAGAATAGGCAGGGATCATCCCTATCCCTAACTGCTTCTCATGGTGCGCCCAAACTGGGTGAGCTGCCCTTTACTTACCTTTCTCCCAGTCTCAGGCGTGTATCAGTAATGACTTCCACGATCGGTGTAGAGTGAACTGAACAGACCCCTTTGAAGGATGACATCCCGTATCCCCAGAAAGCTGCTGGCTGTGCCTTCCTCCTAGACAAAGAACATACTGTAGTGTTCGTTTGTCGCGTCATCCATTGTCACGATCAGATCCCACTTCTTCCCCTGCACCCACTCATGGGTACTGCCGTCCTGGTGCAGCATCATGCCCGGCAGAGGGGAACGTTCCCGGCGCTTCCGGTGGGTATCCTTTCTGGCAGCCCTGGAAACCAACCCTCTCGATTGAAGTATTTTCTTGACCTAGGTGTAGCTCCTCTGCCCTCCATCACGCCGATACCACGAATAAAAGTGCTTTACCTTCCAGCCCCGGTACCGACCCTCGTACTGCTCAACAAGCGCTATAACTTCATCCACGGGAGCTCGACGTGATGATGCTTGTGTCAAACGCTTGTCCAACAATCCTTCTATACCGCTTTCCTCGTAGCGATCAATGTAACGCCGAAACGTCCGAGCGCACACCCCCAGCATCAGTGCTGCTTCTTCCTGGTTTAATCGACCTTCCGTCCAAATCCCATACGCCTCTTCAAATCGCATCTTCCGAATCTCCTGTAACAACTCTGTCTATCTCATTGGCCACCTCCTGGTGACCATTCTAAACCGGACAGATTACGTGCCACAACTCCGGACAGATTACTTACTTCTTACACAAGGACTTTGCGGCTTGCTCTGTTGGCTCAAATGTTTTATACTTCATTTAAGTAAACGAAGTCACTACTGTCCGGCTAATTTGAATATTTGGCAATTTCCAACTGCAAGTTATTGAATTCATTGATCTCAGTATTTGAAAAAAATTGAAGTCGATAAATCAAAAAACTGCTGTAACCTTCTATTATTAATAGATATTTTTACCGGTCAAGAAAATTTAACCGGACAGCAGTGAAACGAAGTATAAAAAATGAAAAGTATCTTTAGTTGGTTTAACTTGTTAGCGGAAAGAGGGATCAGGTTTTGAATCGCGAATCTGGAGAAATAGAAGAACTAAAGAAAATATATCCTGAAAAGTTTGCGCCTGAGGATAAGATATTCAGCAGTATCAATCGGGGTGATCGAATATTTATCGCTACAGGTTGTGGAGAACCTCAATACCTTGTCCGTGCCCTTATAAATTACGTACAATCCCACCCAAAGGCTTTTTTTGATGCCGAAGTTCTCCATGTATGGACTCTCGGTGTTGCCCCGTACACGGATGAAAAACTCAAGCACAATTTCCGGCATAATTCATTCTTTATAGGCAAACACACCAGAGACTCCGTTAATAAAGGTATGTCCGACTACACGCCCATCTTTTTGTCAGAAGTTCCTGATATGATATATCGCGAAGTCGTTTCCATTGATATCGCTCTCATCCAGACATCTCTCCCGGATAAACATGGTTACATGAGCCTCGGTGTAAGTGTCGATATTGTGAAAGCCGCGACGGAAAAGGCTTCAACAGTGATAGCTCAAGTTAACTCAAGTATGCCCCGCATACATGGTGACGGCTTTATACATGTAAGCGATGTAGCTTTTATCGTTCCCTGTAATGAACCTCTACTGGAATATAGTGCGGGTGTCGAAACCGAAGCAATAGAGCGAATTGGAAAGCATATATCACGTCTGGTTGAAGACGGAGATACGATTCAGGTGGGATACGGAAACATTCCCAACGCGATTTTGTCCAATCTCTATGATAAGAAACATCTTGGAATACATACGGAACTTGTCAGTGACGGCATTGTTGAGTTGATGAAGAAAGGGGTTATAGACAATTCAAAAAAGAGTATCAATCGGGGAAAGACAATCGCAACATTCTGTATGGGGACAAGGGCAACTTATGAATATTTACATGACAACCCCATGATAGAGTTTAGAACGATTGATTACACAAACAATCCCCTGATTATAGCTCAACATGACAACATGACCGCTATAAATACGGCTCTGGAAATAGATCTTACCGGGCAAGCCAGTGCGGAGTCCATAGGAAAGACTTTTTATAGCGGGATAGGGGGACAGGCCGATTTTATGAGGGGTGCTATATTGTCCCGGAAAGGAAAGACGATACTTGCTATTCAGTCAGTGGCAGCAGATGATAGTGTTTCAAGGATAGTACCTTTTCTTAAAGAGGGGGCGGGAGTAACCCTAAACAGAGGGGATATTCATTATGTCGTAACTGAATACGGGATAGTATATTTGCACGGGAAAAATATAAGGGAACGGACTATGGAGCTGATAGCCATTGCCCATCCAAAATTCAGACCCTGGCTCATAGAAGAAGCGAAAAAAGCAAATCTTATTTACAAGGATCAAGCATTTATACCTGGGAAAAAAGGAGAATATCCCGAAGATCTGGAAACTTACAAAACAACAAAGACAGGGTTTAACATTTTTTTAAGACCTGTAAGAATAAGTGACGAACCATTACTAAAAGATTTTTTCTATTCTCTATCAGACAAAAGTCTCTATCGAAGGTTTTTTTCGAGGCGGCAAGACATGCCTCATGAACGATTGCAGGATTTTGTAATCATTGATCATACAAAGGAAACGATGATTCTTGCTGTAATAGGAAGTAAAGAAAAAGAGGAAATTGTAGGAGTTGGCCAATATGGAATAGAAGAGAAGAGGCATACGGCGGAAGTGGCATTTGCGGTAAGGGATGATTATCAGAATAGGAGAATAGGAACAGAATTGCTTTCTTATCTCACCTATCTGGCAAAGAGACAGGGACTTTTAGGTTTTACTGCAGAAGTGCTGACTGAGAATAAACCGATGTTTAATGTATTTGAAAAGATCGGTTTTGACATTCAAAGGAGAACTAGTATGGGAGTGTGTGAAATGAATATGGCGTTTAGGGAGTAAAATGATATGATGAAAAATAATTATCCTGATATAAAACACCTTTTTGAACCAGAATCTATTGCTATCATTGGTGCATCTCATGACAAGGACAAAATAGGTAGTAAGGTTGTGGAAAATATCTTATCAGGTGGATATAAGGGTCGTGTGTATCCAGTAAATCCCAGAGGGGGGGGGAATATTCGGTATCCGTGCATATGAAGATTTGGAAGCAATTGATAACACTATTGCTTTTGGTAATGCCATCGGTTTAGGGACCTTTCCCTTGAACCGGTTTGGATGTTTTTCAAAGGCTATTTCCAATACCTTTTCCTTATCTTTCTTACCGCCCTTGTCTCCCATTACATCTCTCCTTTTCCTGCTGTCCAAAACATCTTCTCGCAGCGTGGTTTCCTATTGCAACCACAGTAGGCCCATCATTAATTGTTATCTTGTATACTTTTCAAAATCCGTCAATTACCGATTTCAGGAAGGAACAATATACTGAGGCCGGATCTTAGACCATAGAATTTGACGATAATTTGCCAATCAATTTAACCTTGAATCAGAGAACTTCTTTCCATGTATGGACCGCATCTCATAACTTCGCAGTCGATTTTTAAAGTTCAAACAGCTGCTTAATATCTACAATCAGTTTTTATCGTTTTGGTGAATGATTACAAGCTCAATCTCCTTTCTCTTATGATCACCCACCAATAAACAGACCGATTGCAAGCAATACAGGGGTCAGAATATTTATTGCCACGTTCCTGCCCATATACGGTATCAGTTTTGGTATATCATTGGCATATTTGGTGACACCCTTCACTGTAGGAACTGCAAGGACA
>JAUVKS010000106.1 GCA_030596145.1 Pseudomonadota bacterium
TCTTACAGAAGCAGCATTACGCAAGCCCCAGGTCAAAGACTTCATGGACTTAAGGGAAGATATCACCACGGTGCGCGGTTTCTGGCATAACAAAATCACTCGCATCCTCCTGCTGGTGGTCTTCGTCAACCTCGGCAGTTCCATCGGTACCTTTGTTGCCATCCCCCTGATGATAAGGTTTTTACAACTCTAAGGTAATTAGAGAAAATAGGCCCAGATACTCGAAATACTCATGAAATTTCACGCCGATAGCATTTCCCGCGGAAATGATGGTGCTAAGTCCCATATCCCTTTCCCTTCTCATAAAAATGCATAGCACAAGCGGATTTCCCGTCCGCTTAGGGGTCGCCTTCCGCGAGCGGGGAGCTTCAAAAAAGCTGTTGTGATTATCGGTTATTGACCAATGTCCCCATTTGCTGATATTATTAAAGATAACGTTAGTGAATTCTTAAATAATTTACCGGGAGGTGCAACATTGAAAGTAATATATCATGAAGATTTCAATCAGGAGTATTGCGGCGATCCCGCGGCGGCTTCAGGACGGATAGAGGCCGTTGTTGATGTGATACGCGACAGGGTTACCTTTGTGGAGGCGATTCCTGCTGATAAAGAGGATATTGCTGCCGTGCATAGTGAGCGCCACATTGGTTATGTAGCCGGGGCAGGCTTATACGATATAGCAGCCCTGGCAGCAGGTGGAGCCATTCAGGCAGCTATGACCGGCTTGAAGGAACCCTGTTTCGCTCTTATCCGGCCACCAGGACATCATGCATCATTCGATAATTCGTGGGGATTTTGTTTTTTCAACAATATGGCTATTGCCATACAAAAGTTGAGGCAGGATGGTATGATCGAAAAGGCCATTGTTCTGGATATTGATCTTCACTTCGGGGATGGAACAGTAAATCTCCTGGGAGGTACTGGGTTTGTTACTCTTTATAATCCGTCATCATCTTCCGGGGGTGAGTATCTGAAAAAAGTGGAAGAAAACCTGTTTTCTGAGGAGGTGGATATTATCGGTATCTCTGCCGGTTTCGACAACCATGTGGAAGATTGGGGAGGTCTTCTTAGTACTTCCGATTACACTGAGATCGGGCGCATGGTTCGGAAGGCGAGTCAGAAAAATAAAGGCGGCTACTTCGCCATTCTGGAAGGTGGATATAATCATCGGGTTCTGGGTCAGAATGTAATGGCCCTGATTGAGGGTATGGAGATGGATGGATAGCAGGTTACTTTCCTATACAGAAGGTTGAAAATATTCTGTCCAGCACCTCTTCATTTACCGTTTCCCCGACGATTTCGCCCAGGCTTTCAAGGGATTCCCTTAGGTCGAGAGCAGCGAATTCAGGAGATATGCCCTCAAGTACATTTCCTCTGGCCTTTGAAAGAAGATCGGCAGTTTTTTCAAGAGCGGTGTTGTGACGAAGGTTTGTTATTATGATTTCTGACCGGTGATCATCTGTACCGCTTATGATCAAGGAGTGGATCTGGTCTTTCAGGGCGGAGAGACCTTCACCATATTTTGCCGATATCCATAAGGGCCTGATATCTGGCAGGAAACTGTCGAGTTCCTGGTCAGTTAGAATATGTGTAAGATCTGATTTGTTTATGACCAAGGCACAATTTCTACTTTTATTTTTTTTGATTATTTCAAGATCTTCTCCGGTTAGCTTTTCACTTCCATCAAGGACTATAATGACAACGTCAGCCGATGAGAGCTTTTTCCAGACCAGTTCCACACCCTCTTTTTCGATAATGTTTTCAGCATCTCTTATCCCGGCCGTATCGGTAAGCTTTACCGGTATCCCTTTGATGTTGACAACTTCCTCTATGAAATCTCTCGTTGTTCCCGGGATGGGAGTAACAATGACCCGCTTTTCACCGAGGAGTCTGTTTAAAAGGCTCGATTTTCCAACATTCGGTTTTCCAGCAATGACGGCGCTTATACCATCCCTGTAGACTTTACCCTCATGGTAGGTCGAAAGCAGTTCTCTCAGTTCATCTATTATAAGTTGAATCTTTCCGGCAAGGTTGGAGGTAAGCGGTATTTCAATATCCTCTTCGGGAAAATCTATAGAGGTCTCAAGGAGTGCGAGAATGCCGATAATGGATGAGCGGAAAGCCTGTACTTTCTCCGATAAATTTCCCTTAAGGTGGGAGATGGCCAGATCAAGGCCCCTGTCGGTCTTGGCCGCTATCATGTCAGAAACCGCTTCCGCCTGCGAAAGATCGAGGCGGTTGTTCAGGAAAGCTCTTCTGGTGAATTCTCCAGGCTCTGCGTGACGTGCCCCTGCCTTTATTACCTCACTCAGGATAGCCTGCAAGATAATCGGACCGCCGTGACAGTTTATCTCTATGATATCCTCTCCTGTATAGGAGTGAGGCTTTCTCATTATGGTGATCAATACCTCATCAAGGACAGTATACTTTTCCGGTGATACAATCTCTCCATGGTAGAGGTGATGGGTTTTGAAATGGTCAATTTTTCTTCTGGACTTGAACAGAAGGCGGCTGATTTCTTCCGATGCGGGTCCGCTTATTCTTATTATCCCGATCCCGCCCGCACCTGCCGGGGTAGATATGGCGGCTATGGTGTCGTTTAGTTTCACAGTGGGTTCATTAAAGTGACTAAAGTTTGAAGTGCCTAAAGTGAAATAAAGTTGACTGATTTAAATCCTTAACTTTAGAAACTTTAGATCACTTTACACTTCACACTTCTTTGACTTTAGGCACTCTTGTTTGGCAGAATAATAACCTTCCTATATGTTCCTTCTCCCCTACTTTTTGTGGTCAAGGACTCGTCTGCTTGCAGGGCCAAATGGATTATTCTACGGTCATGAGCGTTCAGGTTGCTGACTGTAACAGGTTTCTTTGTTTTTTTGACTTTTTGGCCCAGTTTTTCTGCCAACGCAATCAGGGATTTCCCCCTTCTCTCTCTGTAATCTTCGGTATCTATGACAATTCTTTTTCTGCCTCTTCCATATTTATTGGATGCCCTGCTCACGATATACTGAATGGCATCAAGCGTTTGCCCTTTTTTCCCGATGAGTAACCCATTGCCTGTGCCCTTTATGTTCAGGGTGATGGTTTCCGGTGTTTCTTCAACGGTTACAGGGAAATCTAAATTCATTCGTGCCAGTATGCCCTCGAGAACCCTTTTCGCTCTCATTGGCACAGTTTCATCAGATTCGTCTTCAGCGGTAGGGGCATAGTGCAATAAGCTACTGCCGTTGGGTGACGTATCGTCGGCTGTCTCTTCTAATTTTTCGAAGGACGTATCAAATTCTACATCGATCGACATGATACTGGCTTTGATACGTGCTTTTCGGGATCCTATCAGGCCGAGGAATCCAGAAGAACCCTCTGATATTATTTCTAAATTCAGTTTTTTCCTTGGCACATTGAATTCTTTGCAGGCCTTTTCAATGGCATCATCAATGGTTTTCCCTTCGATTTTCAAGGTCTTCATAACAATTGCCTCACCATTATGGTCGTTTATTTATGTAATATTGCTGGCCAATACTCAGGAGATTGTTGAATAGCCAATAGATTACCAGTCCTGAGGGAAAGTTTAAAAACATGAAGGTAAAGATTACAGGCATCCACAGCATTACCTTTTGCTGCATTCCATCTCCCCCCATCTGGGGGCTCATTTTCTGCTGTAAGAACATGGTAGCCCCCATGACAATCGGTGTTATGTAATAGGGATCTTTGGCCGACAGATCCTGTATCCACCAGATGAAGGGCGAGTGGCGAAGTTCTATAGAGTACAGCAGGGCTTTATACAGGCCAAAGAAAACGGGGATTTGAATAACCATGGGGAGACATCCGCCAAGAGGGTTTACCTTGTTTTTTTTGTACAAAGCCATCGTTTCCTGATTGATTCTTGTCTTGTCATCCTTGTATTTTTCCCGAAGCTTAAGCATCTGTGGCTGGAGTTTTTGCATCTCTTTCATCGACTTGTAACTTTTGTTGCCCAAGGGCCAGAAAACGAGCTTTATCAGGATGGTCAGGAGGATAATGGCAACCCCGTAGTTGTGGACATATTGATGTAAAAACTTAAGTGCTACTAAAAGTGGCAGCGCCAGCCATTTTATCCAGGAACCGAAGTCAATGGAATTTTCAAGTCTGACACCTTCTACCTTGAGAACGTCATAGTCCTTGGGTCCCAGGTACAAGGAATAATTAAAAAGCCCGGACTGTCCCGGAGGAATGAGGTTTTTGGGGCCCTCCAGATCCACGGAAACCATGTTTCTGGAGTCTTTAAAAGCAATAAGGCTGGTCAGTGACGGTTTCTGGGGTATCATTGCAGCGATAAAATATTTATCTTCGAACCCTCCCCAAGACACATCCGGTCCCAGAAATTTCTTCGTCCCGAGCTTTTTAACCTTCTCACGGTGAATACTGTCCTTAACAAAAGAAATTGGACCGGTATGGCTATATCTACTTGTCCCTGCTTCAGGATCGACGAATTGATGCCAGCTAAGGAGGGCATTCTCACTGAGGGTGCGCTTCGAAAGATTGTGAACTATTACTTCAAGGTCAAGGGAATATTTTTCAGGATAGAATGTAAAAATCTTTTCTATTTTCATCTTCTCGGGATATGACCAGGTAAAGGTCAATCTCCGGGTATCTGTCGATCTTGTGATGTCTATGGAGTCAGCATCTGTCTGATGAATTCCTTTAGGGGAAATGTTTATGCTTGATTCTGGAAAGGTTACGGTAAAGGGATACTCCATGCCATCCATAACATTTACTAATTCGATGAGTCCGGAATTTTTATCCAAGGTTTTGCGGTAATCTTTCAGTTTGAAAGATTTCAGCGTTCCCCCGATCGTGGTAAAAATAGCCGTATAGAGGGGACTTTCAACCTTGATATCCTTTCCGCTTGTCGGTTCCTGCCGGAGAGGGACCACTTCAGTTAAAGTTTCTTTCAATACCTCTTTGCTATCAGGTTTAACGTCAATTTTCTCCACGGCGACTTCCTGTTCTGTCGACTTTGGTGGAGGAGGTTTTACGAAAAAATATTGATAAACTAAGATTATAGCAAGAGACAGGAAGATGGCAGTAAGTGTTTTTTTCTCCATTTAATTTCTCCAGTTTTCCCCGTTTAAATTATTTTACGGGATCGTAACCACCGGGGTTCAGGGGATGGCACCTAAGCAGGCGCATCAGGCCGAGAAGCAACCCTTTAAAGGGACCATGGCGACTGATGGCCATGATTGCATATTCGGAGCAAGAAGGGTAAAAACGGCAACATTGAGGGAAGAAAGGTGATATGAATATCTGGTAAAATCTAATAAAACCGATAAGCATCCTTTTTGAAATACACTTGAGCATTTTATTGAACATCGGTTTTTAATATTAAGAGATTTTCAAGTTCCCTGCACACATCCTGATATTTAAGTGAAGATATATTTCTCTTTACAATTATCACGATGTCTTGTGAAGCAGGGAGCCTGTTTTTATTCAATCTGAAAAATTCTCTTAAGAGACGCTTAATTCTATTTCTTTTTACAGCGTTTCCTACCTTTTTACTAACCGTCAATCCCAGTCTCTTTATTCCACACCGATTCTGGCGTAATATGGTGACAAAATTTGTCGAATCGACCCGTACCCCGTTTTGGTATATATTCAAATAGTCTTTTCTTTTTCGAATTCGTTCGTTTTTACCAAAAGATTGCTTTGCCATTTTTGGAGTACTGATTATAGCCCAACATTTTTCGATTAGACGGCCAGTCGTTTTCTCCCCTTTGCTCTTCTTCTGTTAAGAACTGCTCTGCCTCCCTTGGTGGCCATTCTTGCGCGAAAGCCGTGAGTTCTTTTCCTTTTAGTATTGCTCGGATTCGTCAGATTCTTTTTCATAAATTGAGTCCTGTCAAAAATTCAAATTTGCACCTTAAACTATAGTCTGAACTGTTTGTCAAGGGTTAAATGGCGCTTGGTGGTACGCCTGAGCTGGACCACAGTTTGCGGTTGGGTATAAAACCCGAACCTACATATGGAATGCGCTCGCTGTGTATTCTCAACCGCCTTCCCACTGTCTGTATTCTCGTAGAGATATGGAGCTTTTTTCGGAGTAGTGATAAATTTCACATTCGGTTTTTTCTTCCAGCAAAGAATTGATCTTGTCCTGTATCTCAGACCTCTGCGCGCTGGATTCCCAAGCTTTCCACTCATCGACGGACTGCCATGTGCCTATTACCAGATATTCCTCAGGGCTATTCATGTTCCTTAAAGTTTCACCTGATATATAACCAGGTTGTGCTGTGGCAAGAGTCCTTAGCTGTTTGATTAGAGGTACTAAATCCGCTTCCTTGTCCATCGCTACCCTTCTTTTGATCATAATTTTTACGGCCATTTTCTTTTCTCCTCTCATTTGGAGTAGCTTTAATTTGCTTGTAAATAATTTTGCACTTATCTACATTGCCTGTCAAGAACTTCTTTCTGGATTTGTCTGAGTTTCGAGTTCAAAGATCAAAACTCGGAACTCAGAGTTTTTTGCCGAAGACTGACAGCTAAATACTTTTTTTACTGTGTAGCTTTATTCACACTGTGAAGGGGATTACACATCATGAGCCTTACAAAACCGGTTTTTATAATTGATATTCATGACCCTTTAATGCAATATTGTTCTATGAATATAAGCAGTTACACTACCACAGAGCCTTCACGATATATTTTGGCATGGATAATGCTTATATTTAGCACTTCTGATGTTCTGATGTTTTTATGTGAATCAGGCAAAACAAATAA
>JAUVKS010000105.1 GCA_030596145.1 Pseudomonadota bacterium
GTCAAGAAAAAAGTATTTTGCCACCACGAGGAAAACAATCTCTTCTCCCTCAACGGCATCCAGCAAATTTTTCATTCACTCCGGATTCAGGGTTGAAGAATACAAAAATATGTGAAAAGATGCTAAAATCAAGGGCTTCGACAATAAGGGGAGAGCTTGCATAATACCTATAATGTCATTGCGAATCCACCGTAGGCGGATGACGCAATCTCTAACTCCATGTAATCATAATAGATTGCCACGTCGCTTCGCTCCTCGCAATGGCCTGACATGTATTTTTCAAAGCTCTCGGGGAAAGATTGTAAAATATGCATATTATAATCGACGGATACAACCTTATCAGACAGTCAGATGTTCTGAAAGATTTCGAAAGAGTCAGTCTGGAAAATGGACGCAAGGAATTGATCCGCAGGGTTGCACTCTACAAAAAATCCAGGGGGCACAAAATAACCATCGTTTTTGATGGATGGGTAAGCGGCCCCCCAACAGAGGAACGCGACAGGGAAGGAGGAATTAATATTATATATTCCCGCAAGGGGGAAAAAGCGGACGAGGTTATAAAACGGATGGCAAAAACCAGCGGGGAAGAAATCGTTGTCGTCACATCGGACAGGGAAATAACAGATTCCATCAGCAGAAGCGGCGGTGTTGCTATTCCTTCTCCGGAGTTTGAAGTTAAAATGGAGGGGATGCCCCATTATGAGCATACTCCACCAGATGATAAAGATCAGTACGATAAGGTGTTCAAGGGAACCAAAAAGAAAGGGCCATCAAGAAAGATTTCCAGAAAAAAGAGGGGAATACTTAAAAGGACAAGGAAGTTATAGGCAGACATCAACAAAGAAGCGCTCGAGCGCAAGCTTCGGGTTCTTCCCGGTAGTTTTCAGGGCAAGATCAACATCTACAAGGGTCTCGAAATGCTTTAACAACTCCCCATATGAGAACCTTCTGGAATTTTTTAGTGCGTTGTAAATTACATAAGGATGCTGGCTGGCAAGCCCCCCCTTCTCTTTACCTGACTGATTTACCCACTCCTTTATTTCGGGATAAACGGTGCCTTGGAATCGATTGTAGTCCATTTCGGGATAGAACAAGGCAAGTCTTTCCGAACGTAGAAAAATCTTTGCATGAAGTAGAAGTCTTACTTCCCTGGTTACCATCGTCAGGATCATAAGATAGTGAACACCTTGATCAAGAAGATCTTTCAATGTTAAAAGGGATTTCTCTATATTCTTTTCGGCCAGGGCAGTAGTCAAATCAAATATAGAATCTTCTTTTGTCTTGCCTATTACATCCTCAACATCTTTTTCCTCAATTAAAGACCTGTCGCCAGTATATGTAATCAGCTTTTCCAGAGCCCCCCTGAATTCCCTGAGGTTAAACCCGGTCTTTCTTTCCAGGGCCCAAAATGCCTCTGCCGAGAGCTTTTTCCCACTTGCGGCGAGGAGTTCCTCCGCAATATCCGTCAGTAGCTTCCTCTGGCTCTTTTCACCCTTCACGCGCGAAAAACCGAGGACAACTCCAATATCGGATATTGCCTTAAAAAGTTTCTTCCTTTTGTCTACAGAATAATTAGCAGTCAGTATCAGACAATTACCTTCCGGAATACCAGATGTCAAAACATCCACAAGCGCACGTGGGCCTTCTTTGGATTGCCCCATATCCTCAAACTGACTATCTTCTAATTCTTTATCAATTTTTTCTGTGTGGTCAGGCATAATGGCCTTAGAATGGAATAATGACGAATTCTTTACAACTACAACCTTTTCCCCGGGGATAAGGGGAGGGGTGAGGATAGATTCACATATACTGTCAACATCTTCATTTTCCTCATCAAAATAGAAGCGATTAAGGTCACTGCTTCCTCCGGGGAGGACAAGGCTGATTATCTTATCAAAAGCATCCTTTACCAGATATTCCTCGTCTCCATAAATGAGATAGCAGGGGGCAACATCCCCTTTTTTAATGTCACTAAGGATTGCGCCCAGGGTTCTTCCCGTATCACTTGCCAACAAGCCCATTAGTCATCCTCATAATAGTTCACCACAAAGGCGCAAAGATTTAAAGACTAATGCATGGTTTAAGTGAGCAAAGTTTGAAGTGCTTAAAGTGAGCTAAAGTTATGGCATTTGATCCTTAACTTTAGGCACTTTAGTTCACTTTAGGCACTCTTGTTTAATATCTTCGCCTTCGGGCCTTAATAAGTCTTCTGCGAGCCTCAATGGCCTTCCTCTTCTTTTTCACAGAGGGTTTCTCATACGCTCTGCGTAACTTGAGTTCCTTGAATAACCCGCTCTTGGAGAGTTTATTCTTGAGAACTTTCAAGGCTCTTTCTACATCATTGTCAAATACTTTTACCTCCAAAATATACCTTCCTTTCTTTTATCATTTGTAATTATTTAACCACTAAGTCACCAAGACACAAAGGGGGAAATAGATTACATTCCCCCACCGGCAAGGGGAAATCCCATTGCAAAAAACAACAGATCCGGCATACACTGTATAAAAGAATTATAAATCTTTGGTGACTTTGTGCCTTGCCTGTCTGCCGTGCCTCCAACACAGGTAGGGTGGCTACTTTCATCCTGATTGTTGACACAAAAAAGGGGCAGCACGGCAAAGCATCAGCTCGTGCCGTAATCTACCCCAAATTTCCGCCTATTTTATATCACTCTCCTTGCTTACAATTGACAGATGGCTAAGTGGATCTTGACTCCAACCCTTCACCAACCATAATATCCTTTAATGCTCCTAAAAATTCCTCGTTCTCTTCAGAGCTTCCTACTGCGACTCTCATACAATTTTGCAGGACCTCTGGAGTGCTGAACTTTTTTATCAATATTTCCTTCTCTATTAGTTTGACGTATACACTATTTGTATCGAAAGAACAACTAAAAAGAATAAAATTTGCGTCGGAAGCATAGGGGTGAATCCCGTTAATTCTTTTCAGTCCATCGAAAAGCTCTTCCCTCCTGCTGACAACCTTATCCGCCTGCTTCTGGAATTCCGCTTCATTCTCAATATAGAGGCTGGCCACGATCTGTGAAAAGGTGTTCAGGTTGTAAGGAAGTCTCACCTTGTTCAACTCATGAACCAGAGAAGGGCAACCGATAAGGACCCCTATCCTCATGGCAGCTAACCCCACCTTGGAAAGAGACTTCAGGATCACAAGGTTTTCATGTCGCTCAAGATATGACAGAAACTTCTTTCCGGAAAAGTTAGCATAGGCCTCATCAACAACCACAATGCCGTTTGATTCCTTTATTATCACCTCTATCTTGCCGGCATCAAAACAATTACCGGTAGGGCTGTTCGGATAGCTAATAAATATCAATTCCGGGGACTTATCGGCTATAATCTCAAGCATGGAAGTCGTATCCAGATCAAACTGACTATCAAGGGGAACTTCTATTACCTTATGACCGGCATTAAGGGCGGATATCTTATACATAGCAAAGGTAGGAATTGGAATCATAACGCCTGAAGCCTGCCCCTTTATCGTCATTAGAAGGACCTGAATGAGTTCATCCGATCCGTTCCCGACAAGCAACATATCATTGTCAACCCCATAGAGTCTGGCAAGCCCTGCTCTGAATTCGGGGGAGCCGGGTTCAGGATAACGGTTCAGCGGAACCTTCTTTATCCTTTCAATAATCCTGCTTCTCAGTGAATCCGAAATGTCATAGGGATTCTCATTTGCGTCAAGTTTAATCCGGCAGGATACCTCGGCAGCAGAATATGCCTCCTGATTTAGTATCTCTTCCCTTACAAGTGTTTTAATATTCATCAATAAGTACCTTTACTGAAATAATGAATTTTCCCGCAAAAAATAATTTTAAAAAACTAATATCACAATATTCTCAAATCCTTCGGCATCCCAGCCAGAATCTCACAACCATTCTCTTCAACCAGGACCATGCTTTCTATACGAACACCCCACAAGTCTGGGATATAGATACCCGGTTCTATGGTAATCACCATACCCGCTTCCAGATAACTATCCGATTCGGCGGATATCCGCGGAGCTTCATGAACATCGAGACCCACACCATGACCTGTACCATGGGAAAAATATTTTCCCAGACCTGCACTTTCTATATGATTCCTGGCAATCCTGTCAACTTCTTCGCAGGCAACTCCAGCCCTGACAGAATCCACAGCCCTGTCATGGGCATCCTTTACAATACCGTACACCTCTCTCTGCCTGTCCGTGATATTCCCGACGACAAAAGTGCAAGTTTCATCGGAATGATAACCGCCATATACCGCGCCATAATCTATAACCACAAAATCTCCAAGTTCAATCTTCCTGAATCCTGGTGTCGCATGTGGCAGGGCGGCGTTTCTTCCGGAGGCTACTATTGTTTCAAAGGAAACTTTCTCTGCCCCTTCACCTCTCATCCTGTATTCCAGCTCCAGAGCAATATCCCTCTCGCTCATACCCGGCCTGACCAGCTCCAGTGTGGAAATAAGCGCCTGAGATGATATCTCGACTGCCTTTTTTATCAATTCTATTTCGTTTTGGTCTTTGATGGCCCTTAGAGAACCGATCTCCTTAGATACCGGCCTCAGTTCCAGACCATCAAGCCTGTTTTTCAGACTCAAACAGTGATCGAAGTTTATCGCCACCGATTCAAAACCAACGGTCTGCAACCCTGAATCGGTCATCACCTCAACGATTCCGTCTATTTTATCACTGTATTCAAAAATCTCCGCCCCACGGGCTTCCCCTTTCGCCTGGGTTACATAACGACCATCCACCATCAATACAACCCTGCTCTCCCCGACAAGTAGAACTCCATCGCTTCCTGAAAAACCGATGAGGTAGCGTATATTCTTCATGTCAAAAAAGAGGACAGCTTCGACTTCAAGATCGACCAGCTTTGACCTGATGCAAGAGATTCTCCCGGAGTAAAAATTCACGGGGGCATCTGCTAATATGCGGAATGTTTCTTCGTCTTGTTTAGATTTTCCAGCCATTTATTCAGCTCACCAATTACTAAATCTCGCTTTTCTTCTGAAAATGCCTCCGATTTTCCCCCATCCAACATGGCATCGATATTTATCAACATCTCCGCCGCCTTGACGTTCCCGGTATCCGCCTTAAGAATTTCATCTAAGACTTCCCTCGCCATCCCGAGATGCCCCTGTTTCATATATAGCTTCGCCAGGGTTATTGTGCGGAATTCTGCTGACACATGTTCAAAACCATCTCCTAAATCTTCCCCATCTTCTTCATCCGAAATGGTATCCTGTTGAAATGAATCGATGAGGAAGTCGAGCTTCGCAGATACATCTTTAGAATCCGGCGAATCAGGATTCAGTGAAATAAATCTACGGTAGGCCATTATCGCATTTTCGGCAAGGTCCTTTTCCCGGTAAATATCTCCCAGGTACTCAAAGACACGAGACAAGTTAAGAATATCACTCTCCACACCTTCCAGAACCTCAATGGCCTCCTCCATCTTACCCATCTTGACCAGGGAAAAACCGACAATGATCTTCGCATCTATATCTCCAGGAAAACGAGCAAGCCTTTCCTGCGCCAAAGCAGCGCCCCTGTCAAATAAACCCTGTTCTAAATATGCCTCCGCCCTGGAAAGAAATTCCTTTCTATCTTCGAGATTCCGGAAGCTTATATATTCTTGTCTTTCAATGGTCTTTGACTCATCCATAATAATTCTTTGTTTACTCCCATCGAAGGAAGAAGAATTTGAGAAGTTCCAAGTGATTGTAGAAAGCTAACATACCACCAACAGAGTGTCAAGAAGGAAGCCCCGTACCGACTCACAAGCTGGAAAAACAGATTGACACCGGTCTCGCGGCAATGTTAAGAAATGCAAAAATCGGATTATATTTAGCGAGGATTTATGGAGACAATAAATAACAAATACAAAGAGCGTGACTACGAGGTGAATATCAGATTTCCGGAATTTACCTGCCTCTGTCCGATGACTTCCCAGCCTGACTTTGCCGAAATCATAATTAATTATGTGCCGAGTGAATTGTTAGTTGAATTAAAATCACTGAAGTTCTATTTGAACTCCTTCCGCGACAAGGGGGTATTTCATGAAGAGGCGGCAAACAAAATACTCGGTGATTTTGTGGAAAAGGTCCACCCCAAAAGAGTAGAAGTTATTGGAAACTTTAACGTAAGAGGAGGGATATACACCACGGTGAAGGCCACATATCCAAGTTAAATCAATATCCTCGACCACCGTATTCTATCTTTGCCAATACGCCTCCCTTAAAAGTCAAAATGTAAACAAAATCCCCATATCCTTTATTGTAAGACCATTTCTCAACTTTTTCTGTAAGTTCCTCATGGCTGTTTCTATAATTTCTATTTCTATCGCAATAGCGGTGTGTTCTTGTTCCCGAATAACTTCCCCGTGTTTCAAAGCCAACTACTTCCTTTGAATCTGGCTTACCGCATATATGACGAACTTTTTGTGTAGTGTCACCGACACGAACAAGATCAGTTCCTCATCTTAAAGTACTCGCTGCCGCTAAACAATCACCACTAATTGCTAAAATTAAAACTACGATAAGAAAAGTTTGTATGAGTTTCTGTGCCATAATAGATTCCCCATCATCTTTATTATAGGTAATTAGTTAAGTTTTTAGCATTGAACTTATTGTCTGGTTTAATCATGAGAGAAAAGATCCACGGCTCTCAATCTACCCCTTAAAAAGCAAATCCACGCTGACCTAATCAACTGTACCATAAATTTGACGTGTATATATAGTACCGTCCCATGTAACCTCTATTGTTATGGTCGCATTTTCAGGATCATCCGTATCGTCA
>JAUVKS010000210.1 GCA_030596145.1 Pseudomonadota bacterium
GTTTCTTTCCATTTACGGAACCGAGTGCTGAGGTTGATATTCAATGTATAATTTGCGGTGGTGATGGTTGCCGTGTATGTGGTCAGAGTGGTTGGATTGAAATCCTCGGGGCAGGTATGGTTGATCCCGAAGTCTTCAAGACAGTGGACTATGATACAGAGGAGATATCAGGCTTTGCCTTCGGTCTTGGGGTTGAGAGAATTGCCATGCTCAAATACAGCATATCGGATATTAGATTGTTTTATGAAAATGACCGTCGATTCTTGGAACAGTTTTAGTAAGCAAGTAGTTGTCAGCCGTTAGCTTTCAGTAAAAACAATATTTAAAAGAGATACTTCTCTAAATTGATGCTGGTTTTCAAGTTACAGGTTTTTATCTTCCAATCAAAGGAAAAAATGAATGTTAGTCAGTCTTAGATGGCTTAAAGATTATGTTGATGTTGAACTGGAGCCGGGAGATCTTGCCGACAGGTTGACCATGGCGGGGCTTGAAGTGGAATCTGTAAGTGAGATAAGGCCTGAATTTGTCAATGTTGTTGTTGCAAAGATACTTTCTATAAGACCTCACCCCGGTGCCGATAAACTTTCTCTATGTGAAGTAACGACGGGAGATAAAATTTATCCCGTTGTGTGTGGTGCTAAGAATATAAATGTGGGGGATATTGTTCCCTTGGCTCTGGTGGGGGCAACTATACCCGGCGGTTATACGATTAAAAGCTCCAGGATAAGGGGGGAGTTGTCTGAGGGGATGCTTTGTTCTGAAGATGAGCTTGGGATCGGAGAGGATGCTGCAGGTATAATGATACTTCCCGAAGGATTCTATCTGGGTAAAGACCTGACAGATGCCCTGGACCTGAGAGATACCGTTTTTGATATCGGGATTACTCCTAACCGTTCTGATTGTCTGAGTGTTATCGGCATTGCAAGGGAAGTTGCGGCCATAACGGGGGAAAAGCTTAAGCTTCCGGAAATAGTATTTACAGAAATGGAAGAAGATGTCAGAGATATTACCTCTGTAGATATTCTGAACCCCGATCTCTGCCCCAGGTATACAGCCAGGATAATCAAAGATGTCAAGGTCAAGCCTTCTCCCCGCTGGATACGGTTGAGGCTTGAGGCTGTGGGACTTCGTGCAATAAATAATATTGTTGACATAACAAACTTTGCGATGATGGAGTTTGGTCAGCCCCTGCATGCCTTTGATTTTCGTTTTTTGGAAGAGGGCAGGATTGTTGTCCGGGGAGCGCAGGAAGGAGAGGGATTTGTTTCTCTGGATGAAAAGGAGAGAGTGCTGAGGGCCAATACTCTAATGATATGTGATGGTGTAAAGCCTGTTGCCATTGCCGGCATAATGGGAGGGTTGAATTCGGAGGTTACGGACGATACGAAAACGGTACTTTTGGAGAGTGCTTGTTTTGATCCGATTTCAATTCGAAAGACCTCCAAGTGGTTGGGAATGAGTACTGATGCCTCTTTTAGATTTGAGCGTGGGATAGATCCCGAGGGTGTGGTTAGGGCGTCGGACAGGGCGGCCCAGTTGATTGCTGCCCTTTCGGATGGAAAGATTTGCAGGAATTATATTGATCAATATCCAAGGATGATAAAACCCGTAGAGAATATCCCCCTCAGAGTAAAAAAAGTAAATGAGATCCTTGGGACTAAAATCAAAGCAGGTGAAATCAGAAAAACTCTAAAGAGTCTGGATATGGTCGTAGATAAGGTAGATGGTGGAAGTTATCTTGTAACCCCACCCACCTTCAGGGTAGACATTTTAAGAGAGATTGACCTGATTGAAGAGATTGTTAGGATTCATGGGTATGATAGCGTTCCCGCATCTCTTCCCGCCGTTTCCGCAAGGTCTGATATAAAGAACGGGGAGAAGACCGTCGAAGATAAAATAAGAACCGTTTTCACCGGACAGGGATACTCCGAGGTGATAAATTATAGTTTTACTATTCCGGATTCGGCAGATATACTCGGTTTCAAAGAAAATGACGAGAGCAGAAAGTTTGTCGTAATTAAAAATCCGCTGACAGAAGACCAATCGGTTATGAGAACAGGTCTCGTATATGGTCTTCTTGATACGATGAGAAAGAACGCAAATGCTGGTTGTTTCGATCTCAGGATATTTGAGAAAGGGAAAATATACATAGCACAAAAGGAAGGCGAACTTCCTCTGGAAAAAGAGAGAATTGCGGGGCTGATTACGGGCGCCAGGTATGATGATCTCTGGCATGGAAAGGGGTTACTGTCCGATTTTTATGATCTGAAGGGGTGTGTGGAGAATCTTTTTGATGTGCTTATGGTTCGAGATGTAAAATTCAAATCTGTCACTGATGTACCAATGTTTCATCCTGGGAAATCCTGCGGAATTTTCGTGGGTGATGAGGAAATGGGGTTTATAGGGGAGGTTCATCCGGAAGTTCTTGAAAAGATGGACTTGAAAAGGAGTGCTCAAATTTTTGAGCTCGATTATGATTTCCTTGCAACACATTATACTGAAAGTACTTTTTCTAAGGAGATTTCCAGATTTCCAACGAGCGCAAGAGATGTTGCTTTTTTAGTCAGTAAGGATTTAGAGGGCGGAAAGATATTGGATTTAGCCATTGGGGAGGGAAAAGAGTTGCTTGAAAAAGCAGCTATTTTTGATGTATATTACGGAAAAGGTATTCCTGAGGGCATGAAAAGTCTTGCGCTGAGATTTACATATCGTTCTTTCGATAGAACACTGACGGATGATGAGGTTAATAAGGTACACGACAGAATAGTAGGAAGAATAGTAGGTTTAACGGGAGCTAAAATCAGAGGAAAGGAAGACTAAGGGAACTGCGAGGATTGAGGGGGAAGAACATGACAAAGATTGATATAGTTCAGAATGTGCATGACAAATTGGGTTTTTCAAAGAAGGATTCAGCGATAATAGTGGAAGCAGTGTTTGATGTTATAAAAGAAAATCTTGCACATGGTGAAAAAATAAAGGTTTCTGGGTTCGGCAGTTTTATTGTCAAAGAAAAGAAGGCAAGGAGAGGAAGGAACCCACAGACAGGTGATGAAATAGAGATCTCCGCCAGAAAGGTTTTAACATTTAAGCC
>JAUVKS010000098.1 GCA_030596145.1 Pseudomonadota bacterium
TACAGGGAGGGTGGATCGAATTTGACAAAGTTGTTGCCACCCCTGATATGATGGGTAGTGTAGGAAAACTCGGGAAGATTTTAGGTCCGCGTGGATTAATGCCCAATCCGAAGGTTGGTACGGTAACCTTTGACGTGGGAAGGACTGTGAAAGAGATCAAGGCGGGGAAGATTGAGTTCAGAGTTGAAAAAGAAGGAATTGTGCACAGTCCAGCAGGAAAGGTTTCCTTTGGAGCAGATAAATTATTGGAGAATGTCTTGGCATTGATGGAAACTATTGTAAAGCTTAAACCTGCATCGAGCAAAGGGACTTATCTGAGGAGTATTTCTCTTTCCACTACCATGGGTCCAGGTGTGAAGGTGGATCCCTTGGACGTCAGGGATCTTTTAAGATAATGTGAACAATCAGCCGCCAGCAAGATAAAGAAAAGCAGTTTTCCTCTATTTTTCTTTTCGACAATCCTGTAGGGTGGTCTGCCTGGTGCGGATTACTGTTGGCGGTCAGGTATAAAGCCAGACCCTACAATTCAAAATCACTATTCGATTTCAAGCAGTTGGATTTGCAAATGTTTTGCAACGATCAGAAATTATTAACGAAAAAACTAATTCATTCGTAGAGTCTTATTTCCATGGTTTTTAGGTATCTTTACTGGAAACTGACGGCTGATCGTTAATAGCTGGTAAAGGAGTCAGAGACAGCAGGCACAGGACGTTTAAACGATTTGAATCGGCCTGCCGAGACGACTGGGTAATTCAATATTTCTTCCTGTGTTAATCTCTGACTTTCAAATAAGTTCTTACTTTATGGTAAGGGTTTTTGAAATTCAGAAGAAGAAAGGGGGTTGAAGGTATTTGGATAGAAAAACTAAGGAGAGGGTTGTTGCTGATCTTCGTGATAAACTTAACAACGTGAAGTTGGCGGTTTTGGTGGACTATAGTGGTCTGAATGTTGAGAAGATTACTACATTGAGGAACGAATTGCGTGGGACCGAAACCGAGCTCAGGGTGGCAAAGAATACTCTCTTGGGAATTGCTTCTAAGGATACCGACTTTGGTATATTGGAGGAATATTTCAGGGGACCGCTTGCCATTGTCATGAGTTACGGAGATGAGATTGAACCGACGAAGGTACTGGCAAATTTTGCCAAACAGAACGAGGAACTGGAAATTAAAGCGGGGATATTGAACGGCAAATTTTTAAGTAAAGAAGATTTGAAGATCTTAGCTGAGCTTCCAGGGCGAGATATTCTCCTTGGAAAATTTTTCTCCGTGTTGGTAGCCGCGCAAGCTTCACTGGTCAATGTGCTGAGTGGCATTCCGAGAAACATCGTTCAAATTCTTGAGGCTTATCGGGCAAAAAAATAAAAACAAAAACATACAGGAAGGAATAAGGAAAATGGCAGATAAGAAAGAAGTAAAAGAGAAAGTAACAAAGGAAAAAACAAAAAAAGAAGAAACAGCAAAAGAAAAAGTAACGAAAGAAAAGGCAACAAAAGAAATGATAACAAAAGATGATGTTATTAAATTTATTGAAGGGATGACGGTTCTTGAACTATCGCAACTTGTAAAAGAATTGGAGGAGAAGTTTGGTGTGTCTGCAGCCGCTCCGGTATCCGTTGCTACTGCCGTGGCTGCCGGACCGGCAGGGGCAGCACAGGCAGAAGAAAAGAGTGAATTTGATGTTATTCTTACAGGGTTCGGTGACCAGAAGATCCAGGTAATCAAGGTTGTCAGGGCATTGACGGATTTGGGGCTTAAAGAAGCCAAAGATTTGGTTGATGGCGTTCCGAAGCCGGTTAAAGAGGCTGTTTCGAAGGATGACGCTGAGGATATTAAGAAAAAACTGGAAGAGGTTGGAGCTAGCGTGGAGATTAAGTAATACAGTTCTTGATAATAACAATTGTTACTATTAAGCCGCAGAGTCATCAAGACACGAAGAAAGAAGAGAGAAACGGTTTTATTAGTTCGATTGGTCTTAATTGTTTCATTGGTTAACTAATTAAACCAACAGAGCAGTTTTATCCTATTCTGCGAGTAAGACAAAAGGTAATCATGAGTGAGTTTAGAAAAAATTTTAGTCGTATTAAAAGAATGATGGATATACCGAATCTTATTGATATCCAGAAAAGTTCTTATGAAAAATTCCTACAAAGGGATGTAGCTCCGGAAAAGAGAGGCAATGGCGGCCTTCAGAGTGCTTTTAAGACTGTTTTTCCCATTTCGGATTTTAGCGGTAAATGTTCCTTGGAATTTGTAAGTTACAACGTAGGGGATCCAAGATATGATGTGGAAGAATGCCTTCAGAAGGGTATGACCTATGCAGCTCCCCTGAAAATCGTGGTGAGGCTTGTTGTTTTCGATATCGATCGGGAAAGTGCCCAGAAGGCAATCAGGGATATCAAGGAACAGGAGGTTTACTTTGGTGAGATACCGATGATGACAGATAATGGTACTTTTGTTATCAATGGTACGGAACGGGTCATAGTCAGCCAGCTTCACAGATCCCCTGGCATCTTTTTCGATCATGACAAGGGAAAGACACATGCCAGCGGAAAGCTAATATATTCGGCAAGGGTTATTCCAATCAGAGGTTCCTGGCTTGATCTTGAATTTGATTCTAAGGACCTCCTTTATGCCAGGATAGATAGAAGAAGAAAGATGCCTGTGACGATTCTTTTAAAAGCTATGGGGAACACTACCGAGGACCTGCTAAACTATTATTATGACGTTCAAAAGGTGTTTCTGGAGAATGGTCGGGTCTATATGTCGGTAGGTGACTTTCTTGCTGGCGAGAGGGCAATAGGAGATATTAAGGATATAGAGAATGGAGAGATTGTCATAAAAAAAGGCAGGAAAATCACAAAGTTGGCTTTGAAAAAGATCGGTGAACTGAATGTGGATCGAATGCTGGTGAATGATGATGATCTCTTGGGGAGGATACTTGCGTCAGACGTATTGGATCCTGAAACTGGCGAGTTGTTGTTGAGATGTAATGATGAATTGACTCTGGCGGATTTGGAGTTGCTTCGCGAAAAGGAGGTAAGTGAACTTCGAATTATTCATCTTGATGAAGATAGAGCGAATTCTCCCATCAGGGATACCCTCCTTATTGATAAGGTTGAAACAGAGGAAGACGTCATTATTGAAATATACAGGAGGCTCCGACCAAGCAATCCACCCACCTTGGAGACGGCACGCAAGTTCTTCAATAGTCTCTTTTTTGATTCCGGCAGTTATAATCTCTCTGATGTGGGAAGGGCTAAGATGAATTACAAACTCGATCTGGATGTTCCTACTGATGTGACGGTTTTACGGAATGAAGATATCCTGACTGCTGTTAAATATCTCGTTCATCTCAAGAATGGTGTGGGTGATTGCAGCATTGATGACATTGATCATTTAGGCAACAGGAGAGTTAGATCTGTTGGGGAGCTTATCGAAAATCAGTATAGGATAGGTTTGGTCAGGATGGAGCGGGCCATTAAGGAGAAGATGAGCCTTCAGGATGTAGAGACTATGATGCCCCATGATCTCATAAATGCCAAGCCTGTTACCGCCGTTGTTAATGAGTTTTTTGGAAGTAGTCAGCTGTCGCAGTTTATGGATCAGACGAATCCGCTTTCAGAGGTTACGCACAAGAGGAGGTTGTCCGCCCTCGGTCCCGGGGGACTTACCAGGGAGCGGGCAGGTTTTGAGGTAAGGGATGTACATTCATCTCACTACGGCAGAATATGCCCTATTGAAACCCCGGAGGGTCCTAATATTGGCTTGATTGTTTCTCTCAGTACCTACGCTAAGGTTAATGAATTCGGCTTTATAGAAACCCCGTACCGCGTGGTAGAAGATGGGAGAGCTCTTAGTGATATCCGGTACTTGACGGCAATGGAAGAGGAAAAATATGTTATAGCCGAGGCAGATACTCCTCTCTCTTCAGATGGAAAATTTAACGATAAGCTTATTTCAGCTAGAAAAGGTGAGGATTTTGTTACGGCTCTGCCTACTGAGGTTGAGTTTATGGATGTATCACCCAATCAGCTTATTAGTGTTGCTGCTGGGCTTATTCCTTTTTTGGAGCATGATGATGCCAACCGTGCCCTAATGGGTTCCAATATGCAACGACAGGCTGTTCCACTCATAAGTCCTGAGAGGCCTCTTGTGGGCACAGGGATGGAGTCAATTATTGCAAGGGACTCCGGTGCTGTTATTGTGGCTAAAAGATCAGGCATTGTGGAGAGTGTCGATGCGTCAAGAATAGTAATTAAATGTGATGGTGAAGAAAAAGACCAATTTGATACGGGAGTTAATATATATAACCTGACCAAGTTTCAACGTTCGAACCAAGATACCTGTTCCAATCACAAACCCATTGTGATCAAGAGAGACAGAGTAAAAAGGGGAGATGTTATAGCCGATGGCTCTGCCACCGATGCTGGAGAAATAGCGCTGGGTAGAAATATTATGGTCGCCTTTATGTCTTGGGGGGGATACAATTATGAAGATTCCATATTGATCAGTGAAAGAATAATAAAGGAAGACATTTATACTTCTATACATATTGAAGAATTTGAAACGATGGCCAGGGACACGAAATTAGGTAAGGAGGATATCACTAAAGATATCCCCAATATTGGGGAGGAAGCCCTGCGAAATCTGGATGAAAGTGGAATAGTTCGTATAGGAGTGTCGGTGAAGCCGGGTGACGTCTTGGTCGGGAAGATTACACCTAAAGGGGAAACACAACTGTCTCCGGAGGAAAAATTGCTTCGAGCCATATTCGGTGAGAAAGCTGGTGATGTCAGGGATACGTCTCTACGTGTCCCCCCTGGAGTGGATGGTATAGGTATAGATGCAAAGACATTTACCCGTAAGGGAACGGAGAAGGATTACAGATCACAGATTATAGAAGATGAAGAGATCCGAAGTCTTCTTAAAGACAGAGATGATGAAATCAGGATTGTTACCGATAATGTTAAGGAGGAGATTTCGAATTTACTCATCGGGAAGATTTCTGCAGCGAAGTTCGTTGATCCGCAAAAGAGAAAGGTCTTGTTGAAAAAGGGTGAAAAGATTACCGAAGATCTCCTGAACAGGATACCATTTAGCCTCTGGAAAGAAGTATCGTTGTTAGACGAAGATGTGGTGGATGAGAAGATAGGAGCTATCTTCTCAAATCTTTCCAAGAAAGTAGAGTTGGTAGAAGCTTTTTTTGACGAAAAGATAGATAGATTAAAGATTGGAGATGAACTCCCACCGGGAGTGATCAAAATGGTTAAGGTTTATATTGCCATAAAAAGAAAGCTTGCTGTTGGTGATAAGATGGCGGGAAGGCATGGCAACAAAGGAGTAGTATCCAGGATACTTCCGGAGGAAGATATGCCTTTTTTTAAGGATGGAACTCTTGTTGATATAGTTTTGAATCCACTGGGAGTGCCCTCGCGTATGAATGTAGGGCAGATCCTCGAAACTCACCTCGGATGGGCTGCAAAAGGTTTAGGAGATAGGATAAATTCCTTGTTGGCTAAAAATTGTAGTGTGGGTGTTCTGAAGAAGGAAGTGAAAAAAATATATTCCTCGCCTGAGTTTGACTCTTTTGTAGACGGGGCAACTGATGAGGAAATCAAGAGACTTGTCAGCAGATTAAAAATGGGTATCCCTATGGCCACACCGGTTTTTGATGGTGCCAGCGAAGACGAGATAAAGGACATACTTAAGTCAGTTGATCTTCCCGAGAGTGGACAGACAATTCTATTTGATGGCAGGACTGGAGAGCCTTTCGATCAAGAGATAACAGTGGGAATGATTTATATGTTGAAGCTTCACCATCTTGTTGACAATAAGATTCATGCCAGATCAATCGGCCCCTATTCTCTTGTTACGCAGCAGCCTCTCGGAGGAAAAGCGCAGTTTGGTGGCCAGAGGTTGGGCGAGATGGAGGTCTGGGCGATGGAAGCCTATGGTGCTGCTTATTCGTTGCAAGAGTTTCTTACAGTTAAATCGGATGATGTAGCCGGCAGGACAAGGATATACGAATCGATTGTCAAAGGAGAGCATAAATTTGAAGCTGGAATTCCTGAATCATTTAATGTTCTTGTTAATGAGTTGAGGGGTCTCGGCCTTGATGTGGATTTGATTGAGAAGGGTTAATGAAAATATCAAAATAGGAAATTAAGAAGTAAAACGTTTAATATTTAACATTCAAAATTAAATAGTATGTGAGGAGATATACCAAGTGGAAAATATCTTCAGCTTTTTTGAAAAGCCAAAAGATCCTGTAAAATTTAATGCAATCAGGATGTCTATTGCCTCACCGGAGAAGATTCTTTCATGGTCCCGTGGGGAGGTCAAGAAGCCTGAGACGATAAACTACAGGACATTCAAGCCAGAGAGGGATGGACTCTTTTGTGCAAAGATATTCGGTCCAGTTAAGGATTATGAGTGTCTCTGTGGCAGGTATAAAAGGATGAAACACAGAGGAGTTGTCTGCGAAAAGTGCGGTGTTGAGGTTATTCAGTCAAGGGTTCGCAGGGAGAGAATGGGGCACATAACCTTAGCGGCGCCCGTTGCCCATATCTGGTTTCTCAAGAGTCTTCCCAGCCGCATAGGAAATGCGCTCGATTTGACCCTTAAAGAGCTGGAGAGGGTGCTTTATTTTGATTTCTGGATCGTGTTGGACCCAAAGGATACGCCCTTGAAAAAAAAAGGAGGTTCTTTCTGAGGAAAGGTATTCGGAATTAAAGGAACAATATGGCGCGGATGCTTTCAGGGCGGGAATAGGCGCCGAGGCTGTCAGGGAACTTCTGGAAGATATTGATTTAGATGGGTTGGATGAAAGACTCAGATCAGAGCTGAAGGTAGTTACTTCTGAAACAAAAAAGAAAAAACTGGTAAAGAGGTTAAGAGTTGTTGAAGCTCTGAGAAAATCTGGGAATAAGCCTGAATGGATGGTTCTGACAGTTTTGCCTGTAATTCCTCCAGAGCTCCGGCCTCTAGTACCCCTGGATGGTGGTCGTTTTGCAACGTCGGATCTCAATGATCTTTACAGGAGGGTTATAAACAGGAATAACCGCTTGAAACGTTTGCAGGAGCTCTCTGCACCAGAAATTA
>JAUVKS010000019.1 GCA_030596145.1 Pseudomonadota bacterium
GTTTCATTCAAAACCTGTCTCGCCCGTTAAAAAATTCCACGGTTTTTTCAAGAGAACTGGAATCTTCAACATTCAATACCTGTATATTCTCATCTATTCTCTTTATAAGGCCGGAGAGTATCCGTTTCGGGCCGATCTCAACGATGGTATCGATTCCCATTTTTGCCATTTTTTCTATCGTCTCCTGCCATCTGACAGGGGAATTGATCTGCCTTACAAGAAGCTCTCTGGTGTCATCTTTTGAATGGAACAACTCAGGATCACAGTTAGGAATAACGGGAATTTTACAGTCTTTTAATTCAACCTGGCTCAGGTCTGCTTCAAACATTTCAGCTACATTATCCAATATACTGCAATGGCAGGGAACGCTAACAGAAAGTTTGACCACCATTTTTGCCCCATTTTCCTTTGCTCTGGTCATCGCTCTTTCAACGGCAGTCGAATAACCGGAGATCACAACCTGCTCCGGAGCGTTGAAAATCGCCGCAGAAACGACACCATTATTTTTACTTACATCCCGGCATATGCCTTCCACCTGTTCTCTACCCAGACCGATAATTGCGGCCATAGAACCGGCATCTGCCGATACCGCCTCGTGATGATATTTCCCCCTTGTATATACGAGGGGGAAAACATCGACAAAACTAATAGCCTCCGCGGCATACAGGGCGCTATATTCCCCGAGACTAAGTCCTGCCATCGCAGCTAGCTTGACTCCAACCTCTTTTTCAAATACCTTGTATGCTGCGATATTTGCAGTCAAAACAGCAATTTGAGTATTTACTGTCTGATCGAGGTCTTCCTGGGATCCCTCAAAACAAAGTGAAGCTATATCGAAACCAAGAATCTCCCCGGCCTCGGCAAAAACATCCTTTACCGTTTGAAACTCCCCGTGTAAATCACTACCCATCCCAACATATTGTGCACCCTGTCCGGAAAAGACAAGACCTACTTTATGCATGACTTCCTCTCAAGTGTAGCTAATGCTTCTTAAGATATCTTTTCGATGGGGATAACTTCCCGACCCTTATAGGTGCCGCAGTGAGGACATGCTCGATGCGGCACCTTCGGCTCATTGCACTGGGGACAGATAGAAGTTGTTGGTTGTGTGAGAAAATCATGTGATCTTCTCTTGTTTCTCCTTGTTCTTGAATGTCTCTTAACTGGATTTGGCATAGTATATCCTCTTTCGTGTTGAAATTAAATTAGCGCCCTTCGGGCGGGTAAAAGGTTAAAGGTCAAGGGCCAAAGGCAATGACGGCCTTTCGACCACAACGAAGCACGAAAGTTCGGGTCAGGCACAATCCAAATATAATTGCTTGGAATCCTTAACTTTAGTCACTTTAGCTCACTTTAAACTTTAGGCACTTTCGTATAAATTGCTTCTTTACTGCTCGAACTCTTTGTGAAACCATCATTTATGTTTCAGAACAGTAACGTTCTTCAAAGCAGCAAATCTGGGGTCAATGACCTTTGTTTGACATTTACAGCTTGCTTCATTAAGATTGACTCCACAATATGGACAAAGCCCTTTGCATAAATCATTGCAAAGCGGTTTGATCGGGATCGGAAGCAGTATCTGTTCAAAAATAATCGGGTCTAATTCAAGCAAATCATTTTTGTAATAACCGAATGAAAGATCTTCACTGGTTAATTCCAATTCTTCTTCTATCCTTTTGCCGATCGGGACAAGGGTATATTTAAATTCAGTTTTTATTGGAAGGGTGAAGACCTCCAAGCATCTGCAGCACTCCAGATCAACTGCCGTTTCTATCTTCACCGCAAGGGATACAGTTTCACCGATTTTATTTACTGAAAGGAAAACATCAACCTTATGAAGAAGATAGTTAACCTTTTCTTTTTCCGGCAAGAGTGTGCGAAACCAATCCCCATCCTCGAAAAACTGAAGTTGAAGTCCCTCTTCCGGTATATTTTCAACCTTGATCTTCAAGATTTATTCACTCTTTTAGAGAAATCGTTCTTATACCAAGAAAGAAAGCTAATAGCTAATTAAAAATGATTAACATTGTCAAGCAAATTCTGCTGGTTGAAAATCAGACTTGACAAAGGATAAGCAGCAGTCATATTAATGACAATGGTTTTGTGAACAGCTGGGAAAACACCCCGTTGTCATTCTGAGCGATAGTGAACAATTCGATATCATTGAGATTCTTTGTCGCTTTGCTCCTCAGAATGACAGTGTGTGGACTTTTTGTGAGACCATCAAAGCTATCAAGAATAAAAAGTCGAGGTATCATGAAAAATGTCCGAAAAAAAAGTGGTAAGAACAAGATTCGCTCCATCCCCCACCGGTTTTCTGCATATCGGGGGCGCGAGGACGGCCCTCTTTAACTGGCTTTATGCCCGCCACAATGGAGGAAAGTTTATTCTGAGGATCGAGGATACCGATCAGCTTCGCTCAACAGAGGAATCTACAACCGCCATCCTGGATGCCATGAAATGGCTTGGGCTTAACTGGGATGAGGGGCCTTTCTTCCAGACGGATAGTGTCGAACTCCACAGGGAGGCGGCAAAAAAACTCTTGAATGAGGGGAAGGCATATTACTGTATATGTACTCAAGAGGAACTGGAAGAAAAAAGAAAAAAGGCGCTTGCGGAGGAGAGAAAACCGAAATATGACGGCACATGCCGGGATAAAAATCTCGACAGGACCGCAAATTCAGTGATGAGATTCAAATGTCCCCAGGCAGGCGCTACGATGGTTGATGATCTTGTCAAGGGCGCCATACGTTTTAATAATGAGGAACTGGACGATCTTGTAATAGAACGGAGCGACGGATACCCCACCTACAACTTTGCCGTCGTGGTAGATGATGCACAGATGGGGATTACCCATGTTATACGGGGCGATGACCATCTCAATAACACACCGAGACAAATTCTCCTCTATGATGCCCTGGGATACAGGATACCCGAATTCGCGCATGTCCCTATGATTCTTGGGTCTGACAAATCAAGGTTAAGCAAGCGCCATGGTGCTACATCGGTCATGGCATATAAGGATATGGGCTATCTGCCGGAGGCCCTCGTCAACTATCTGGTAAGGCTCGGCTGGTCATATGGAGATCAGGAAATATTTTCTATGGACGAGCTGATTGATTTTTTCACCCTTGAGGCGGTGGGCAAATCTGCCGCGGTCTTTAACCCGGAAAAGCTCCTCTGGCTAAATCAGCATTATATAAAGGAATGCCCCGAAGAAAGGCTTGCTCATGAAATAAGCCCTTTTCTGGAAAGTTTAGGGCTGGACACATCGGATAAAGGTTTCGTGAAAAACGCCGCTTCCGATCTGAGTGCCAGGTCGAAGACCCTCGTGGAAATGGCGGATTCCGGAGCATTCTATTTTAAGGATGAGATAGAGTATGAAGAAACGGCGGCGGAGAAATTCCTCAAGATGGAATTTATGGGGCATCTGGAGGCCGTGATAGAAAAACTACCCTTGCTGCAGGATTATACAAAGGAAGGAATCGAAGGTTTTCTCCGGGAAATTGCAGAGGAAAGGGATACAAAGCTCAAGTTTATTGCTCAGCCGATGAGAGTTGCCCTGGCGGGAAAAACCGTAAGCCCCGGCATTGATCAGGTCATGGTCACCCTGGGGAAGGATGAGGTGATTCGAAGAATTAAAAGGGCTATGGAATATACTAAAACCCTCTAAGGGTTTCCCCGATCCACCATCAAAAAAAGTAAAAAACCTCTGGCCTTCGGCCGTCCGCCCTATCGACGCTGTTGAACGGCGGCTTAACAGCAAGATTATCTCAAAAGGAGTTGAACTATGAAACGATTACTTTGTCTTGCCGTCGGGTTATGTTTTCTGGTTTCGGGTTGTGTAACACCGGCAACGGATACCGTTTTTCAGGCATCAACAATAGATGCCCTGTTGGCAGGGGTATACGACGGCGATATGTCATGCCGACATTTGCTGAAGCATGGCGATTTCGGAATCGGTACGTTCGATCGGCTTGATGGAGAAATGGTTCTTCTCGATGGAAACATGTATCAGATAAAAGCAGACGGAAAGGTCTATCAACCGGATCCGTCCGTCAAGACGCCTTTCGCTACAATATGTCAGTTTAACGCAGACAGAGCCATTCCCATCAAGACGGGATCGGACTATGAAACGATTGAAAACTTGATCAACAAATACGCTCCCAATCAGAATCTCTTCTATGCGATCAAGATTACAGGACAATTCAGATCGATGAAAACTCGAAGTGTCCCAGGTCAGCAAAAGCCCTATCCGCCACTCAAGGAAGTCACCAGTAATCAACCCGAGTTTAATATGAAGAACATTTCCGGCACGATAGTCGGTTTCAGGTGTCCGCCCTATGTTAAAGGCATCAATGTCCCCGGATACCATTTACATTTCATCAGTAGTGATCGAACTCAGGGAGGGCACGTTCTGAGTTTCGAAATTGCAGACGGCAAATGCGAAATCGACGTTCTTAACCAGTATTTCCTGACGCTTCCGGTAAATACCAAAGAATTTGCCGAGACTGATCTGTCAAGAGACCGGATCAAAGAACTGAAGGATGTAGAGAGGAGATAACAAGAGAGAGGAGTAGGCGGGATAGGGAAAAAGAGTTCAGGGAGGATGAACCGGTAGCGCTGGGCAAGTCATCGGATTGCCTTGAAGATGAGCATAAGCAACAGGCAAAAAGAAAAGATTAAGCTGATAGAAAGCAGTTTAAAGTTGAAAAGTATAGACTTGCCCCTGCAGTTCTTAAGGTTTCACAGTGGCAAGATATCTGTAATTGCATTTCGGCAACATTCTTTTTAAATAGCATGCGCATATCTTAAACCTCAGGCCCTCAATTAAAGACGACAAATATAGAAAAATGTTGACAAATGATTCCAACTTAGTATTGTAATTGGTGGATTCATTGAAGTTATAGGAAATAAGATTAACCCTTTTATCACAAAGAACGAGGGGATCATGGGCAGATTATAACAAAACCCCGTTTCTCAAATGGAGAGATGGGGTTTGTTGTTTGCGGCATCCATTCGCCACCACTGCGAGCGTTATGCCATGTATTAATGTAATGGGGTATGGGCAAATATGCCCGAATAACCCCCTAATATCAACTTATCACGGCAAATCAACCTGATAATCAATGGTTGGGCTTTGTGTATCAGGAAGGATATCGAAAATACTTCCAAGATGATAACAAACAGAAAGGAAGGAATTTGTGAACCAGTTAAATCAGCCCCAGAATGCTTTACGGCGATCAGTCAGCGAACACTACCTCGACTTGGAAGGGGGAAAACAGACTCGGGCAAGTGGTACTGACTTTGAGACACTCCCATCACGTCACATCGAAGCAATATTGAACTTGCCCGGTTTTCAAGAGGATAAGGAGCTTGTGGATTGGATTGGATATTCCCGTGCCTACTATGATCAAGGTGAATATCCCAAGGCACAACAGCACCTAAAATGGTCACTAAAAAGAATGCCAGCCCTCGAGCCTCTTATTTTTTATTACGTTAGGGTGTGCGAGCATGTCCTAGCTATTCCACTCACAAAGGAGGAAGTGCAGTACGAAGCTAAGCTGGCCCGTTATCGGGCTCTTCCAAAGTGGCTCAGATGGACAATGCCGGGTTTCGAATTCCGTATGCGGTGTAAGTGGTGTGGTCGGTACACCCGACACATCCACCCAGATGTACCAACATTTGGTTTCGACACCCTCTCTAACACGTGCTTGTTTTGTAGTAGGATGTATCCTATGCCATCTTGGCTGTGGGATAGCCTAGACGGCCGTGCATACAGCTACTACCGAATGTCCTTCAGTGGTGATGACTTCTACGAGGAATTTGAGCGGGACTATAATCCAACACCACTTTGCCAGCATCGGCGAAAGTAGGTACCAATTTCCCCACTTTATAAAACAGCGTGAACCTTCAGGCGGTCGTAGGTTAAATTATGTTATTTTCCAATGATGTTCAAGCTGAAATAGCAAGAGTCTTTTCCCCTCCCTTAGATAGAGACTATGCTAATCAAATGTCCCTTCTGTATCTTTTGCGAAGCGACTTGCAGAATCAATATGGTCAAGAAGGTGGCATACCTGTTAAGGTGAAATCCCCATTGCTTACATGCATAGGTATCATGGTAGGGTTTGAACTCCTGACAAAGCTGTGGTCAGGCAATCATGAGATAAGTAGCAGCTTAACAGAAGACTTTTTAAGCAAAGTTGCCCAAGTACAAAAATCTAAGGCACAAGCATTAGTACAGTTTCGTCATGCTTTAGTACATGGTTATCGCCTTGGTACAAAAAGAAAAAAGGACAATAAGTTTTATTCTTTTCTTGTCGATGATACGTCTAATTATCATGAATGCATATCAGAGATTGATTCACAGAAGTTTTTAGTCAATATATGGCAATTGAAGGAGCTTTTTCTCTCCTCAATAGAAGAATACAAAAGACTACTTGAGGCAGATTTTAATTTGCAGGAAAAATTTATGGTCTGTTTGGCGAATCTCGGTGATGTTCAAACAACAAATCCGGTGGAATAATGGATAATTGAAAGCCTATCGGGATAGGGACGCCCATCGCTGAGGGTCACAGCAAGGGGTCAGATCACCGTTTTACTTATCGTTTCTGAAACAGAATATTGTATCCTACCTTTCAATGGAAAAGTTCAATATCTTGCCAGTCGATTTAACCTTAAACCATTGAACTTCTTTCTGTGTATGAATCACATATCGAAAGTCTTCATCGATTTTTAAAAGCGATGATATCTGCTATCTACCGGACAAAAACTCCACCGACATTTCGTTGAACTTCTCTATCCTCTCAAACTCCGGCATGTGTCCGCAGAAAGCAAAATAGTAATTTTAGCTAAACGCGTAGGCCACAAAGTCTCCCTCATGGCTGAGACTGATATCAACCGCTGCACGGCAGTCTTTTACATAGACGATTGGAGCACTCAAACCGCATGCCCCTCTCGGACGACGAATCTCAATTTCGGCAGGATTTAGATTAAAATATGATGACAGGTGTTTTTTTGCGGCTTCACGCACAGCAAATGATACCGAATGCTGTGGACTTCTCGGGCCTCCGGCGATACGCTGTACTCCCCAGATAACTGAATCTATACCCTCCGATGTCCCTGTAGTTGCAATGCAATGTATGGAATCGTTTGTCTTGAAAATCCTGACAGGAATTGAACCATGCGGTGTCTCTACAACACCTGAAACAGAAGGACCTGTTATGTCCTCTGCAAGGCTTACTTCGTACGCACGGGGAACCGAGGAAGCAGCAGGATGAGATTTACTTACAGCCTTATATGACGCCTCCTTCCCAGCCCACAGAGCCCAAAGCATGGTGTCCGGGTTAGCCGAATTTAATATACGTTTCTTCTCACCTTGAGTGAAAACCCGGTTTATGAAGCGTATATCCCGGCTCTTCCCCATGGTACCAGGGTTAGTTAAATCCACTATGTCATTACCAACGTACCGCAAAGTAGTTTTCCTCCATCTTTGCAAGACGTCCCACGATCTGTTCGGCATAATCCCGATCTGCCCGCAGCCCCTTATATTTTGTCAGGGGTTTAAATGTTTCCACGCTCATGGTGAAACGCTCTCCGAACCTGGGAATGTTCCCATAGGCATCCTGGTGGTCCCCGCGCATATAGACGCACATTACATGACAGTCTTCATGGGCCTTAATAAAACGACCCACACCATAAGAAAAACCTTCGGTATTTATCCGACCGGTACGCGTACGTCCCCCCTCGGGAAAAATCATCAGACTCTGTTTCCTGTTCAGGAGATAATCACACTTATCGAGAACTGCTTTCATCTCATCCCGGTCACCACCACGACTGACTGGAATACACTTCATTAGATAGCATATAATGACCAGGAACAGGTTATTGTAGAACTTCGCCCGCTCGGGAAGGTTCCATGGAAGCAACTGGAACCTTTTCAGGTAACAACCCAACGGCAGCATAGCTATAGACAAAATTATAGAATCGATCATCGTGAGGTGGTTGGGACAGATGATCCATGGACCCTTATGTTTTTCGAAATGAAGCAGGCACTCGCGTCTTATCTTCCACAGATTTGTTACCCTGTATCCCATCAACATGAAAACAAGATAAAAAAGGGGGCCAGTGACAAAAACAGTCAATCGGCCCAGTAAGTACTGAAAGTGCAAAAGTCTCTTGGTTGAAGTTTTCATCGGTTGTCCTAAGCTAATTTATTGCTTATAACCCTTACAGCATCCCCGATAGTCCTTATCTCATCTGCCTCATCATCATCTATTTCAATATCAAAAACATCTTCACATGCAATTATGACATCTACCAGACGTGCTGAATTGACCTGAAGATCGTCCAAGATATGAGTGTCTTCTGCAGCCTTCTCCAACAATTCCAAGTTTTTCGTGTAAGGTTTAAGAATGTTGACCATCTTTTCAAAAATTTCTTTTTTTTTCCATCTTTCCACTCCTTCTTGTTGTAATGAAGTTTCATTGGTTTGATTGGTTGAATTAGTTTGATTAGTTAACCAACATAACCAATACAACTAATAGAACCAATTAAACTATTTTTTACTCTTCCCATTTCTTAAAAATCAAGCAGCTATTAACATCGCCAAAACCAAAACCGGCCTTGATGATGATTTTTAACTCTGGATATTCTATCATTTCCTGCGGTATCTTATCCGCAAAAGAGGCGATTTCCGGGTGGACATCCTCACAATTGACGGATGGGTGCAGGAATTCTTTATATAATTGCAAGACAACCCCAACACTTTCTATACCTCCAGCCGCCCCAAGACAATGGCCAACCATCGATTTGGTGGCGTTGATATAAGGAAAATCTTCAGGTCCCCGTTCAAGCGCCTGTGACCAGTTCTTCACCTCGCCTGGATCGGCAAACGTAGCGGTAAGGTGGCCGCTGATCGCATCGATCTGCCGGGGAGTGATATCCGCGTCGGAAATAGCGCTTCTGATGCAGCGTTGCACACCTTCGGGATTGGGGGCTGTCATCGTACCGCCACCGCGATGTCCACCACAATTTACTGCACCACCAAGGACTTCCGCATAAATTCGAGCCCCGCGTTGCCGTGCGCTTTCCAAATCCTCAAGCATCAAGACACCGGCTCCGGAACCGGGAATAAAACCGCTTGCCGTGGCGCTCATTGGCCTGGAAGCTGCTTCCGGGTGATCGTTGAACTTCCGACTGAGTACACGCATTGAATCAAAACCGCCCCATATATAGGGGGATGGCCCCTCAGTTCCACCGGCCAATATACGCTTGGCCAACCCCATACGAATCCTCAACATACCATCGAAAATCGCTTCAGTTCCGGTACTGCATGCAGAGGAATTAGATGTCACCTGATTCCCAGTTGCCAGCATACCCGCTATACATGCACTGGTTCCACTATTCATTACCTGTTCAACAACACTGCTCCCCAAACGACGTACCTTCCCATCGTTGATCATAGGAACAATTTTTTCTGCAATAGTATCCATACCACCGATACCGGAACCTACAATAACACCCGTATCCCAGTCAACACGATCATCACCTAGTTCAGGCAATTCAAAGCCCGCATCAATCCAGGCGTCAATAGCAGCCACGGACGCGTATCCAATATTATCATTAATGAAAAGAAGCTGTTCTTCATTAAAATATTGCTCGCGAGTGTTCTCGAAGTCCTGCGGTACCCCGCCTACCTGACAGGAAAACTTTAATTCCTTGAGCCGTGGAATAAACCGGATCCCTGACCGACCCTCCCGCAGGGCATTTTCAAAATTATCCAACCCATGGGCATTGGGAGCCACAACCCCCATTCCCGTTATCACGACTTTATTTTTCATCTAAATTGCTCCCCATACCGGCCAGTATCCCGGAACATACCATCTCACCATTTTCCCTTTTCATACTGACCTTTGTTTTTAAACTTCCCCTTCGAAAATGAACTTTTTCACCAATGACAACAACACGCTCCCCGGGGCTGACTATGCCTGCAAATTCTACATTATCAGCAAACGTAAAAAGAGTTGTCAGACTCCCGATCTGATCGTCAGATATATTTTGCTGCATTGTCAGGTAGAGACCGAAGGCAACGACCCCGGTTTGGGCCATAGTTTCAATAAGAATAACCCCCGGTGTAATCGGATGGTGTGGAAAATGCCCCTGGTAGAAATATTCATCTTCCCGGAAACGATACGCCCCCACTATGTGTTCATCATCCAACTCCAGTATCTCATCGATAAAACGGAAGGGATACCGGTGAGGAACCGCCTTGAGAACCTGTTCAATGATTTTCTCATCAACCGCCATAAAGCCCACCATTTACATGAATTACACTGCCGGTAATGTAAGAACCGCGTGTTGCAAGAAAAGCCACAACCTCAGCAATTTCATCGGGCTCACCCATGCGGCCCAAAGGAACGTTTGCAAGAATTTGCTGTTGTATCTCTTCGGGCAAAATCTCGGTCATGGCGGTGTCAATAAACCCGGGAGCCACTGAATTAACAAGAATATTACGCCCGGTCAATTCTTTAGCAAGTGATTTGGTAAATGCATCAAGCGCCGCCTTTTCCATGGTGTACGGAATCTGGCCGGCGTTGCCGGTGTGTCCCACAACACTTCCGATATTGATAATCCGTCCGCTGTTTTTGCGGAGCATAAAAAGCCGCAGTACACGTTTGATGAGATACCAGGTACCCCGCATCATGGCACGTTGCGCGTCAAACTGCTCGATCCTCATCGTGTTGATATCGGCATTTACAGCTACTCCGGCATTATTGACCAGGACATCCACCCCGCCCACCGTCTCTTTTAAACGACTTACCATTTCCTTCACCTGATCGATATCCGCGAGATCCGCCTGAAGAAGAAAGCCGTCCCCGATTTCGGCTAAAACTGCCTTTGCCTGATCCTCACTGCTCCGGTAGTGAATCCCAACACGAAATCCTTCCCTGGCAAGGGCACGACAGCACGCCGCGCCAATTCCTATACCTCCGCCGGTAACTATTGCTATCGGTTTTTCACTCATAGAACCTTCCTTCTTAAAAAGTGCCTAAAGTTTGAAGTGCCTAAAGTGATCTAAAGTTAAATGATCAAAACCCTTAACTTTAGGCACTTTAGCTCACTTTAGTTCACTTCACACTTTTAACTATAAAACTTTAACCCTTTATCATTCCGCCCACGGAATTTTTGGATCTGTTCGGATAATCCGGATAAACGATTCCGCTAAAAACACCGGTTCGTGCCTGTTTTACGACCGTAATAAGTTCATCATCCACGAAGACATTGCCGTCTCCTATAACCACACTTGCCCCCGTTCTTTTTTGCTGAAAGTAGCGTCTTACATTTATTTCATATCGAACACATTTATTATAAGGGCGGATCTGACCGCTAAAAGATACCTCTCCGCAACCAAGCGCCCTGCCGGCGCCCAATGATCCTCGCCAGACGCAGTAAAAACCCAGTAATTGCCAGATGGCATCCACACAAAGACATCCAGGCTGCACAGGATCTCCTGGCATGTGGCACTGAAAATACCAAGCATCAAGCTTTATATCCTGCTCTGCCACTATGGTTCCATGGGTACCGTTACGCTCGCAAGAAATAATGCGATCCACCATGAGAAAAGGGGGCGCAGGCAAGCGGGCATCAAACCCCTCGGGCGGGTCATTCACAAGATTTCCGTAAGAAAAGGCGAGCAGGTCTACCAGATCAAAACTCTCTTGCTCCATAAATTCTGCATATTTCATTTTATTCCACCTTCAACATCATGTAAGCCCAGGAGAGGCCCGCTCCAACCAGCGCTATGGCTACGTGAACCCCTGGAAGAAGATCATCCCAGTGTTGACTCAAAACGGCCGGTCCACCGGCACATCCCGTGTTCCCGAAATGCTCCACGTTATGCCAGTGATTGTCCTCAGGTATTCCACACCGCTGACATGTGGTCTTCAGCACACCCAGATTGGCCTGATGCCCCACAAATTTAAATTGATCAGGGTCCCCCACCGGAAAACATGATTGCAATTCACGCAAACACTCTGTGGTCTTACGAATGGCAAACCCCTGAACTGCTCTTCCCACCTGCCTGAAGTACCCTAAGCGGGGGACAAGGACTTTATCCCAATCGGAGGGCTTTGAACCGCGATCACCTGCAATAAACGACATCCCGGAAGGAACAGAAGCGGAGACTACCGCAGCACTGCTACCATCACCGAAGAGGACGGCCGCGTTGCGATCGGAGAAGTCCATGGCACGGGTGGTATTATCGGGATTAGTTACCAGGATATAGGGGGGCAGTGTCTCAGGCCTCATCCGACAGAGAAAATTGATCTGCATGCCGAAAGTGGAACAGGCCGAGTTTATATCAAAGCAGAGCGCCTCAATTCCCAGTTCCGCCGCCACCGCGGACGCTTCGGCAGGCGTCACCACATCCGGAAGGGAACTGCCTGAAATGACCATGCCGATGTCTTCCGGCTTCAGACCGGCCCGTTCAAGCGCCATCCGGCCGGCCGCCGCCGCGGTTTCTGCATTGGAATACAGCGCTGCCTCCAATGCCGCGCGGGGATCTTTGTTTTTTGTTGTCCTGATATAGTCCAGAGGAAGCGCTGTATAGCGGGTATGTATACCCACCCGTTCCAAAATCCACTCCTCGCTGGTACCAATATCCAACTCCTCCAGGAACTTATTGGATATAACATTTTCAGGATGAAAATGTCCCATTCCATGGAGATAAAGCTTATATGATGAATTTTGCATTTAAGATCACACCAACTCCCATCCAATTATCATGTTCTGAACCTCCCGAACTCCTTCATAGATATCGATGATATGGGCATCCCTTGCCAGTTTCGAGATTTCATACTCTGACATAAAACCGTAACCACCATGAAGATGGAGTCCTTCATTAGCACAGAAGAGGGCTGCCTCCGCCGCAACATTCTTGGCCAGCGAAGCATACATACCCCTGTCAGGAGCCTTCTCCTGCACTTTGATGGCCGCCTTCATAAGAGCCAGCTCAGCCAGTTCTACCTTTTTCCACATCTGCACTAAAGTGTCCCTTGCCACTGGTATATCACAAATCCTCTGGCCAAATTGTTTGCGCTCTTTCGTGTATTCTAAAGTTACATCAAAAGCCCTCCTGGCAAGACCAACTCCAATAGCGGCAACCATCGGTCTTGCATAATCAAGAACGTCTATCAGATATTTGAAGCCCATTCTCCTGTCACCAATTATCTGATCCTTATCCACTATTACATCCTCAAATGTCACACTTGCGGTATTTGACAGACGCTGCCCGAGTTTATCCTCCGGTTTGCTGGTAAATATTTTTCCTCCCCCGTGTAAAGTGAGTTCTCTACTTTCGTTAGAAGGATTCACCTTTTCCTCAGATATAAGGGTAGAAGGGATAACCACACAGGCTATCAATTGGCTTGCCGGCTTTCCTACTTTACAGAACACGGTAAACTGGGAGGCATAGGAAGCATTCGTGATAAAACACTTGTCTCCGTTCAGGACATATTTCCCGTCATCCCCCTTTTTTATAAACGATGTCATCGCAGAATTATCGGAACCGGCTCCGGGTTCCGTCAGGCAAAATGATGAAAGGATAGGTGCCTCAATAAAGGGTCCAAGGAGTTTTTCCTTCTGTTCATCACTGCCATGTTGAGAAATTACGGCATTTGCCAGATCATTACACATGGCTGATGTTGAGATTCCTGTATCACCATAGGACAATTCTTCTATGACCAACGCGGTTGATACGAGATCCAGTTCATAACCCTTGATCGATTCGGGAACACACAGATTCAACAACCCAAGCTCCCATGCCTTATCGATTATCTCCTTTGGGAACTTGTGCTCTTCCTCCAGTTTCATTACACTCGGAGTTATCTCGTTCTTGACGAACTTGCGAACAGTATCAACATAACCCTGCTGTTCGTCTGTAAGACCAAAATCCATAGTACTTTCTCCTTTGTAAGCGTTCAGCCACCTGCAAGACAAAGAAAAGCAGTCTTCCGCTCAATCTTTTTTTGCTGAAATTCGGCGGCTGACTGCTATTGCTATTGAAACTCTCCGTGGCTTGCTGCGTGTAATCTTCGAAATGTGTAGGGTGGTATTTTATATGCCACCGCTTGCGGTCGGGTATAAAACCCGACCCTACAATGGAATACGCTTGCTACGCATTTTCAAATATTCGATTTGCTGATGAAAGTGTTGTTATTGGTAAACATGTTACATTAATGGTCTTGAAAAAACCCCTGAGGGGACGGCTCGGACCAATCTCGTAAATTTCGTCTGCCTTGGAGGACAGGGCATACATATTATCCCGCCACTTGACGGTGTTACTTAACTGTAACACCAGATTGTTAACTATCTCATCAGGATTATTTGAATGAAATCCTCCGGTAAAATTTGAAGTCACTCTCTTTGCACGTCCTGGTGTTAATACTTTTACCAGTGCGCGCAATGCCTCTTCGAAAGCCTCCTTTATTGCATTCATAAAGCGGCTATGAAAAGGAGCACTAACATTGAGATGTACAAATCGAATAATATGATTCTTAATTACGTCCTTGAGAAGTTTCTCCGCCTTATGCACGGCACTCAACACACCACTGATCACAACCTGATTCGCAGAATTTATATTCGCCACATCGATAGGAAGATCCGTCAGAGTATTACGGATCATCTCCACATCTATATCATGTGAAATGACCGCAGCCATGCTACCAACCCCCACAGGTACTGCCTCCTGCATGAGGTTGCCGCGAACCTGCACAACCCTTAGAGTCTCCGACAAAGGAAGGACATCCGCAGCAACAAGAGCGGTGTATTCTCCAAGGCTGTGCCCCCCGAAAAAAGTGGGTGAAAAGCCATACAGAGAGTGCAACCCCCGGAGCATAGCAATCTCGGTTGTAAGGATGCAGGGCTGAGCATATTCAGTAAGATTGAGCCGTTCATCATCCTTGAAGCACATAGCAGCCACATCCCATCCAAGAACATCCGAAGCCTCCTGATAGATATTACGGCTCTCCGGGATATTATCATAAAAGTCTTTTCCCATCCCTGGGCGCTGAGATCCCTGCCCGGGAAAGACCACAGCCACACTTTGTTTTTCCATGTTGAATGTTTCCTTTTGAAAATGTTATTTGTTTTGCCTGATTCACATAAAAACATCAGAACATCAGAAGTGCTAAATATAAGCATTATCCATGCCAAAATATATCGTGAAGGCTCTGTGGTAGTGTAACTGCTTATATTCATAGAACAATATTGCATTAAAGGG
>JAUVKS010000224.1 GCA_030596145.1 Pseudomonadota bacterium
TATTCCCGCGTAAAACGCGCTTATCGCGAAGGCAAGGGTCTTGTAGATTGTGAGGTTTACACCCATAACCTCCGCCGCGATATCGCTGTCTCTTATTGCGACAAATGCCCTTCCTACGCGCGTCTTCATGAGATTTATGGCGCTCACTATCATTATAATAGCGATAACCAGTATCAGATAGTACATGCTGACATCGGACTCCAGCACCCAGCTGAATCCCATCTTCGGTATCCCCAGATCCAGGGGCGGGGCATGGAATCCCATCCTGCCCCCAAAAATATCCCATGTGCCTATCACATGCATGATAGCCAGACCGAAGCCGAGTGTCGCGATCGCAAGATAGGGTCCCTCCAGTCTCAATGCCGGCAGGCCGAGGATGAACCCGAAAAATGCCGCGATAAAAGCTGACAGCGGAAGGGCAAAGATGAAGGGCACGTGAAAATGCGTCATCAGGAAAACCGTTCCATAGGCCCCTATCGCAAAGAACCCGGCATGTCCCAGTGATATCTGGCCGGTGTATCCAACGAGGATACTAAGCCCCACAGCAAGTATCACGTGGACTATTGTGATATTCAGGAGATAGATGTGATAGTTTGGCATGTAGATGGGAAGGGTGAAGAGAAAAATTAGAAATGCTACGGACCAGAAAAGAACAACCCCGCTTCCGATAAGCTCAATGTCCTCGTAATACTCCCGCTTCATATCCATAAAGACACTCCTACCTTCAATCCTTTTTTGAAAAGGGTTTTTATATTACCGGAAACCTGACCGTCGCATGAAGAGTCGAATCCAGAGTTTTAAAATAGAAAATCTCCCCCCGTAACACACGAACTCAACATAAAGAAAACAAAGCTGGGTGTCAAGGCAAAAAAATTTCTAAATTCTCTACGCGCGCCTATTGAGGACAATCCCCTGATCAAGGGCTAATACTTCCTGTTGAGTACATCGGCACGAGTTCCAGCTTCTCCAGCCAGACTGGTGACAGCACCCTCCCAAATGGTTTTGAGCGAAGAAGTTGGTCTTTTTACGGGTCCGTCAAATAATGTTTATTTTGAGCCCGGGATATCATTTTCGGGACATTTAACTCCCTTGACTGAACAGACGGGCTGTGTTAGTTTTTCCCCGTTGAACGGTGAGGATTACAATGGAATTTACGCATCTGGATGAAAATAACAGGCCGAAGATGGTCGATGTAACCGCTAAGGATCTCACCCTGAGGGAGGCCGTTGCCAGTGGAAGGGCACTGATGAGGCCTGACACTGTAAGGGCTGTTGAATCGGGAGGCGTTTCAAAGGGTAATGTCTACACGACCGCAAAGATCGCCGGAATCATGGCTGCCAAGAAGACAAGTGATATTATCCCGATGTGTCATCCACTTGAGCTTACCGGGATTGACATCGATTTTTCGAGTGATATTAAGAAGGGCGAGATAACCATTACTGCAAGTGTCAGGACCTTCAACAGAACTGGCGTGGAGATGGAGGCCATGACGGCGGTAAGTGTGGCTGCTCTCACAATATATGATATGTGCAAATCTGCCGACAGGGCGATTGTGTTGTCCGATATAAAACTCCTTAAAAAAAGTGGGGGCAAAAGCGGAACTTTTGCAAGGAAAGATTAAGCTACCATGAACTCAAACACCTATAAAGCGAGGTCTGGATTTCTCCTCCCCATTTTTCTGGACCGTCTGTTTATCCTTGTGTTACTTGTGATTTCTATATTTGACAGGGTTTTTCCTGCTGAACCTGTGGCTCTTTTCCTTATATTTGTTCTCGCTCTTTGTATTTTTCTTAAATCAGCCCGGAGCAAGATAACTATTGAGGATGAGGGCATCGGGATAAGAAAACTTTTCAGGGAAAAACATCTCCGATGGGAAGATATTACCAATGTAGACGCTATGGCTTTGCATAAGAAGGTTTATCTGTTGCTGACCACTACGAGAGGGTTTCATACGGTGGCCAACTCTCATGAGGACTTTACCTCTCTCGTGAAAGATGTTGTCCGGTATATTGATCAGGAAAAGGTCGAAGACGGTGTTCCTGATGTTATCAAGCATCCGGTAAAAAGGATATCAAATATCGTATCCGCATGGGTTGCGTTTATTATTCTTCTGGGAGCGATTGTTCTGAAGATTATCTAAAGCTGTTTTATATACCTCAAAGGAGCACTTTATGGGCAAGCAGGAACCGATCAGAGCGGTAATCGGCGAAGAAGATATTGATGAGTCGTCTTTTCCCCTCATAGAAGAGGTTCTCGAACAGAGACTTGACAAAGTCGTTACGATTCTTGATTGCAGAAAGAACAGCAGCGATGGGGTATATGACAAAGTCCTGTCAATGGTCGAAAAGGCCCTGATAAAGATTGCGATGAGACGCTCCAATAATGTAAAAACCGCCGCAGCCGATTTTCTCGGCATAAACAGGAACACCCTTCACAACAAGATAAAGAGATTTAAGGTATGATATTCTCCTTCCGGCTTCATGAATGTGAGAATTTTACCCGAACAACCTCCTCTGTGGATATGTGCCGGCTTGGTTTCGTTCCTCAATTCAACCCATAAATTTGTTGCGGACTTCGCACCTGAAAGATATTTGACGAATATATACTTTTTGAGTATAGTGCCGGGCTTTACTGCAGAATCGATAGTTGGGAGAAAGATATGACCAGAGTACTATTAATCGGAAACGGCGCCAGGGAACATGTAATAGCGGAAACGGTAAAACGATC
>JAUVKS010000063.1 GCA_030596145.1 Pseudomonadota bacterium
CTTCGAAGAAGACCAGAAAATTCCACTCGACGATCGTGTTGAAGATTTAAAAAATGTCGTCTTTCACTCCCTTCTCGGCACCTCCCATGAAAAGGTTACGCGGTTCAGGAAACTTGCCACATATATAACAGAAGAGATAAAACCCACCATAAAAACAACTGTAGACCGGGCGGCATATCTCTCCAAGGCCGATTTAGATACTCAGATGGTTGGTGAATTTCCGAATCTCCAGGGAATAATGGGCAGGGAATATGCCATGATTGCCGGGGAGGATCCGGTCGTAGCGAAAGCCATCTACGAACATTACCTCCCCACTTTTGCAGGCGGTGACCTTCCAAAAACTGACGAGGGGGCAATAGTCAGCATTGCTGACAAGATGGACACCATTGTCGGATGTTTCGGGGTTAACCTGATTCCAACGGGAACTGCGGATCCGTACGCCCTGCGGAGACAGGCCCTCGGAATCATCAATATCATCCTCGATAAGGACTACCCGCTTCAACTGGGAAAACTCATAGATCAAAGTGTCTCCATTCTTGGTGACAAATTGAAGAGAACTCCCGAGGAAATCAGGATGGATGTCCTGGAGTTTTTTAAGGGGAGATTCGAAAATCAATTAATCTCCCAGAGGTTCCCCTATGATGTGGTCAACTCGGTACTTGCCACGGGTGCATCTGATCTTGTAGGGTCTCTTGAAAAAATAAAAGCCATGGAGGAATTCAAGACCAATCCAGAATATAATGCGCTTGCAACCGCCTTCAAACGTGTAGTTAATATAATCAAGGACTTCAGAGATGGTTCTGTCGATACTTCACTCTTTGACTCCGATGAAGAGAAAAAACTGTACAATGCCTATCTTGAAATGAAAGAAAAAGTAGCTACTTCTATAGACAGGAATGATTATAAAGAGGCATTAATCAAGCTGGCTCGATTAAGAAAACCGGTGGATGATTTTTTTGATGAAATACTAGTCATGGCGGAAGATGAAAAGGTTAGATTTAACAGGCTTTCTCTATTAGAAGAAATATCGAAGCTGTTTTACAAAATTGCTGACTTCTCCAAGATCGTAACTGAACAGTAACGAATCATATTCCTAAAGCTCTCCTGAAGGTGAGGGCTTTATTCTCATCCCCTCGAATGGGACAATAGCAAAATGGTAAAGCACATATATGAAGCGAACGGCAGGACATGTCCGATATGCGATATTCCATGTCCCGGCATATGTTTATACGCCGACATCATAGGAAATATTGACATTGGAGTAATTGTTCTTGATGTACAGAACGAAAAGCTGGTCTTTCAGAATAAGTTTGTGGGGGACATTTTTAAAACCACACTATCCCAGAGGGATTACAGCACCTTTACCAACCTGCTTCTACCAGGCCTTGACAAAGATTCCTCCTGGGAGAGATTCGGCAAGCCTCAAACCCTCCATTTCAAAGATAGACTCCTGGGTTATACCGCCTACATAATAGCCAATGGTGAATTCATCTGGATACTCATACGTGACATCACCGAGAAGGCGAGACTTGAATCTATGGCCGAAGAGGTCAACATTACGGAAAATATTAAATACATCTTCTCGAGCATCAGACACGAGCTTGGAAATCCAATCAATTCCATTAAGATGACTTTGAGCGTTCTCAAGAAAAATCTGGGCACATGCTCAGGAGATACCATTCGAGGATATGTGGACCGCTCCCTTACGGAAATATCGAGGGTAGAGTATCTCCTTAACTCCTTGAAAAGTTTCAGCATGTTTGAGAATCCGATTGTCCAGAATGTGCACCTTCCCGATTTCTTAGATCGATTTCTGTTCCTTGTGACAGAAGATTCAGAACAATTTGGAATAGAGATAAAAACCGCGTTATCACCGGAAGCGGAATGGGGCAGTGCGGATCCGAGGGCGCTCCAACAGGTCATGTTAAACCTTGTCACCAATGCCTTTGACGCCTTGGAGAAAATTGACAATCCTAAAACAACTATCAGCACGCTCAAAAGAGATAACATGATTTATATAGAAGTGAGAGACAATGGCTGCGGTATGTCAGCCGACCACCAAGAAAATCTCTTCAAGCCCTTTTATACAACCAAGCCCAACGGCACGGGCCTTGGCCTGGTGATAACAAGGAGGGTGCTGAACAGTATGAACGGCCACATAGAAATAAAGAGTGAAAAAGACGTCGGGACTACTGTAACCATATCCATCCCAGAGGGCGTAATTGAAAACAGATAAGTCCAAAAGGAACATCCTCGTTATAGACGACGATAAGGTGTTCTGTGATGCTGTCAAAGACTATTTTGACAGTGAAACGAGTGAAGTCTTTGTAGCCAATACCGGAGCAGATGGCCTTGCCATCTGCTCCCAGAGGAGGGTGGAAGTGGTCTTGTTGGATCAGAAACTTCCCGACGCGCAAGGCATCTCCCTCTGCCCACCCATCTTAAAACAGAATGATCAAACCAAGATAATCTTTGTTACCGCCTACCCCAGCTTCGACAATGCCGTGGAGGCTATAAAGGCCGGGGCCAGCGACTACCTTTCCAAACCCTTCGAGTTGGAAGAGCTGGAGCTTGCTGTTGAACAAGCATTGAGAATGCTGGAATTGGAAAGGATAGAACAACTACAAAGTTACAAAGATGATAAAGAGAACGAGGAAACCGTTCTAATCCACGGTCATGGGAGGTTCGACGAAGTACTCAAATTGGTGGATCTTGCAGCCTCAGCTGATGCTCCGGTCCTTATTACGGGCAACACTGGTACAGGCAAGAATGTCGTTGCCAGATCAATCCATTACAAAAGTTCCGCTAAAAGAAAGGCATTCATCAGCGTAAGTTGTGCAGCCCTTCCGGAAAACCTTATTGAGGCAGAACTCTTCGGACACGAAAAGGGGGCCTTTACAGGCGCTGTAACCGCCAGGAAAGGCATCTTTGAGCTGGCGGAGGGAGGAACTCTTTTCCTGGATGAGATAGGGGCTATGCCTCTTCACTTACAGTCGAAGCTCCTGGGCGTCTTGGAGGACAAAAAAATACGAAGGATAGGGGGGGAATCCATAAGGCCGGTAGACGCACGTATAATAGCCGCTTCCAATACCGATCTGGAAAAGGCTATAAAGAATAAAACCTTCCGGGATGATCTCTACTACCGTCTCAGTGTGATAAGAATTCACATCCCTCCCTTGATGGATAGACCGCAGGATATACCAAAATTGTGTGATTTCTTTATCCATAAGATGGCAAAGGATCGTAAGGTGACGCTTCCAGATTCAGAGCTTTCGCGATTGATGGAATACAAATGGCCCGGAAATGTAAGGGAACTGAAAAATGTCATAGAAAGATCTCTTATCATTCAAAAAGGGGCCGTTCTCAAGCCTTCGGAACTCCTGAAAGGAAGCACCCCTCTCCCTCCCCCATCTTCAGTATCCGTAGAAGATGATGTCGCCACGCTGGAGAAAGTTGAAAAAAAATATATACGATACGCCCTTGGGAAATTTTCCGGCAATTACACACAAACTGCAAGGGCGCTTGGTATATCCCTGTCCACCATGAAGAGAAAAATCAGGCGTTACGGTCTCACCGGCACGGGATCAAAAGCAACCTGATAGGTCATAATGAACCATTCATAGTGACCTGCCTCCCAAGTTCAACTACCATCCCCATTATTGCAACTCATTGATTTAACAGACAAATTTTGGATTGTCTCTACCTGGCATGGCTATTGCTATTTCTAAGAGCAAAGCAGAAGTAGTTATCACTTCTGTTAATAACAAAAGTGAAGGGATGTTGAATAAGATCATGTCAAACAAATTAAATGTTCCTAAATGGCGCAGGTTTTTTTCTTTTAAGGACGACAGCAAAAAAAGTTTTGCCGGCAAAAATGTCCTGATTGTAGACGATGAAGAACCTTTCCTCATGAGCACCATAGATGGCCTCAGTGCTTACGCCGAAGACTATCATGTCCTGACCGCCTTAAATGGTGAGGAGGCCATTAAAACCTTAAAATCTACCAAGGTCGACCTGTTGGTGACAGATTTGAAAATGCCTAAGATGAATGGTCTTCAACTCATAGCCTACATGAACAGGAACCATACAGGTGTGCCGATTATTGTAATGACTGCCTACGGTACCCAGCAGATAGAAACCAGACTTCGTAATGAAATGGAAATCCTTAATTACATTGAGAAACCCCTGGATATCAACATCCTGGCAGAAAGCATATATAATGGGTTGATGACCGACGATTCCGATCGTTCAAGCCAGAACATTTCCCTGGCCTCTTTCCTTCAATTAGTAGAAATGGAAAAAACGACCTGCACTCTCAAGATAGCATCGGAAGATAGAATCGGCTACATATACTTAAAAAATGGAGAAATTATGGAAGCCGAGACCGACAAACTGAACGGTAAGGAAGCGGCTATGGATATAACATCCTGGGATGATTGTGACATAGATATAATGTTCAGTTGCAAAATTGAAGAAAAACGAATTGGATCAAACCTTACTCAAATATTATCGGATCATCCAATAATTAGAATGGAGGCCAAAGCGGAAAGGGAGGCAGAAGCCGAAAGAGAAGCAAGCCTGAAAGCTGAAGCTGAAGATAAAGCCAAAGCCGAAAGAGAAGCAAGTCTGAAAGCTGAAGCTGAAGATAAAGCCAAGGCGGAAAGGGAGGCAAAGCTGGAAGCTGAAGCGGAAAGGGAAAAAATAACAATGCAGAAGCTAAGGGCATGGAAGAAGACCTGACGAGAAAAAGATCATCTTCCATGAAGATTAAAAGCAACACAAATAATATCAATAAAAAAGGAGAGGAAAGATGGATATTAAAAAGCTAAATGAATGTATTGAAATGTTGAAAGACGACATGGGAGAATCCCTTCTTGCCACAAGTATAGTCACAATTTCTGATGGACAGGCTATAGCAGATTACAACTCCAGTCCAGGCGCCGCAGCAATATTCACTGCGGTCACAGAATATCTTGTTAAAGCGCTCGCATCCGGTCCATACCCGGAACTTGGAAAGTATTACCTTCTGGATCTTGAAGACGACAAGATGTTAGTCTTTCTCCCGCTTGGAGAATATCAATGGGGAATAGCTATTGATTCCCGGAAAGCTAAACTCGGACTACTCTTGAATGTAATTATGCCTAAAATGGTCGAAGCATTTGAAGAGGCACTGACGGCCGGATAGAGAAGGGAATAGGGTATTCTGCCATAATTATGTGAAGTCTCCACCGCCTTGCAGGCGGTGGAGACGAAATGTTCCACTCAGGCGGACAAGTGAAGCTCCCCGCCCACAGGGCGAGGCTCCCCGGTAAGGAATATGTTTGTTTAATATTACGCATCCTTGCCCTGCCTACAAAGCGGGGCTTGCGGGGTGTGCTCCCGGTCAACTAATAATGTAAAAATCATAAAAAATCGGTGAGTAAAAATGAATTCTTTTCAATCAAACCCAAATAAAGATAAGGCACAGATAGCAGAGCTGCTGGAGAAACTTCATTTTCACCAAACGATACAAGAAGTTACCAACCGTGTTCATGCCGCAAAAGACATAAAAGAGATAATCGTGGATCTTAAAGATGATATCTTAAGCCTCTTTAACGCTCATTCACTTACCATTTATGTTGCGAACCAAAAACAAAATGAGATTTATTCGATGTTCCTTACAGGCTCCAAGTTAAAGGAAATAAGGCTGCCAATAAATAACAAAAGCATCGCAGGTTACGTAGCCAACAATAAAAAAGTGCTGAATATAACCGATGCCTACGACAACCAAGAATTGAAAGGCATAGATTCAAAACTCAACCTTGACCGCAGTTGGGACAAAAAATCAGGTATCAGAACCACCCAGGTCTTAGCTGCACCCATTTTGTACGAAAATAATCTGATGGGTGTCATACAGATTATTAACAGTAAAAGTGGGGTGGGGTTCACCATTGACAGTCAAGATCTCCTCGAGGATATCGCCGATGTCCTGGGAATTGCCTTTTACAATCAACAACGAGCAGCCAGAAGGAAAAAAACAAGATTTGACTACCTTGTAACTCACGGTCTCATGAAGGACATAGATATGGAAAATGCCTGGGGTGAAGCCAGGAAAAATAAAGTAACCATGGATGATTTGCTGATGACAAAATACAAAATCTCAAAATCGGATATAGGCAAATCCCTGGAAGATTTCTACGACTGCAAATTCATTCAATTCAGTAATAAATACCCCATACCCGGTGACCTGTTGAAAAATCTAAGGAAAGAATATCTCAGCCGTGAGTTGTGGGTTCCCCTGGAAAAGACAGATGGAAAAATCAGGGTGATTGTGGACGACCCTAACAATATCTTAAAAAAGGACATAATCGAAAATCTCCTGAAAACAAAATCGATCAACTACGATGTTGCTGTAAAGGAAGATATTCTCAATTTTATCAACCACTTTTTCAAGTCTCAAGAAAGCGATACGTCCATAAGTGATATACTCGGAATGCTTGTCGAGGAGGATGAATTCGCAGGGGATGAAGAAGAGGAGGTAATTACAGAATCGGATAGTGTGATCATGCAGCTTGTCAACAAGATTATAAACGATGGATATCGGCAGAATGCCTCCGATATCCATGTCGAACCCAATACGGAAAAGAAAAATGTTGAAATAAGATACAGGATTGATGGTGACTGTGCACTTTACCAGACAGTTCCATATAGTTACAGGGCAGCAATCGTGTCCCGGCTCAAGATAATGTCCAACCTTGACATAACAGAACGGAGACTTCCCCAGGACGGGAAGATAAAATTCAGACGGGCACGTGGTGAAGAAATTGAACTGCGTGTGGCAACAATACCCACACAGGGTGGTCAGGAGGACATGGTAATGCGACTTCTTCCCAAAGGTGAAACCATGCCTCTGGAAAAAATGCACCTGTCCCCACATAATTATAAAAATTTCCTTGAAATGATCCAAAAACCATACGGGATGGTTCTTGCCGTCGGACCGACCGGATCAGGCAAGACCACAACCCTTCATGCCGCACTCCGTTACATCAACACCCCGGAAAAGAAGATCTGGACAGCAGAAGATCCCGTTGAAATCACACAGCATGGTCTCCGCCAGGTACAGGTCAACCCCAAGATTGGCTTTGACTTCAGCCATGCCATGCGTTCCTTTCTAAGAGCCGATCCGGATGTTATCATGGTGGGAGAGATGCGGGATTTCGAAACCGCCAAAATCGGTGTTGAGGCATCACTCACTGGACACCTTGTTTTTTCCACCCTCCACACCAACAGTGCTCCAGAGACCATTGTCAGGTTGCTTGATATGGGGATAGACCCTCTCAATTTCGCTGATTCTCTCCTTTGCATACTTGCACAGAGACTGGCAAGGACACTTTGTGATAACTGCAAGGAAGAGTACTATCCCCCAAAGGAGGAATACGATGAAATGGCAGAGAGTTACGGTAAGGAACTGTTCTCAAAACTCGATATCCCTTACAACAATGAATTCAAATTATACCGTCCAAAGGGTTGCAGTAAATGCGATAACACAGGATACAGGGGAAGGATGGGCATTCATGAGATACTTGTTGCAACGGACAACATCAAAAGACTGATCCAGAAACATGCAACGGTTGAAGAGATACGTAATACAGCCATTTCTGAGGGGATGACCACGCTACTTCAGGATGGGATATTAAAAGCCATCAACGGCTTCACAGATTTTGTACAGATACGGAGGGTGTGTATAAGATAAGATTAAGGGGTATAGATTTACTTATCGTTTTTCAGTCTTTCTTTCCATTCGCTTATTCTGTCAAGTACCTGAAGCGGCGTCATGTTGAGGATATCCAGTTCTTTAAGCTCGCCGATTATAATATCCTCATCACCCATAAACAGATTCAACTGGCCTTTTTTTTCTTTATCCTTCCCCGGGGCTATCCTCGGCATACCAACCTCATCCAGTTCCCCATTCTCCAGATTCTCCAAGACCTCCCTTGCCCTCAAGATAACCTTCTCGGGAACCCCGGCAAGACGGGCAACCTGAATGCCATAGCTCCTGTTCGCGCCCCCCTCCACAATCTTTCTCAGAAATATTATCCTGTCCCCCCACTCCTTCACCGCAACATTGAAATTCTTTATCCCCTCACTAGTTAAGGCCATATCCGTCAGGTGGTGATAGTGGGTGGCAAAGAGGCTGCGGGCGCCTATGTGGTGTGAGTCGTGGATGTATTCCGCCACCGCCCAGGCTATGCTGAGACCGTCGAAGGTACTTGTTCCCCGCCCCACCTCATCGAGAAGAATCAGACTTTTTTTCGTGGCATTCTTCAGGATATTGGCCACCTCGTTCATTTCCACCATAAAGGTACTTTGCCCCCTGGCCAGACTGTCAGTTGCCCCAACACGGGTAAATATCCTGTCCACAATGCCTATCCTTGCCTCAGATGCAGGCACGAAGCTACCCATCTGGGCCATCAGCACTATAAGCGCCACCTGCCTTATATAGGTAGATTTTCCGGCCATATTGGGACCGGAAATAATAAGAAACCGGTTCTTGTCGCAATCAAGGAAGGTATCATTTGGCACAAATCCATCAGCCAGGGACATCCTTTCCACAACCGGGTGTTTCCCGTCCTTTATCTCAATTACGTCTTCGTCATCCACACGGGGACAGCAGTAATTATACCTCTCCGCCACCTCGGCCAGGGACACAATAGCATCAAGATCGGCAAGAAGCGATGCCACTTTCTGAATCCTCCTGATCTCTTTCGCCACATCATCCCTTATTTTTACAAAGAGGTCATATTCCCTCTCTTTCCTCTTATCCTCGGCATTGAGAACCGTGTATTCATATCCTTTCAGCTCCTGATTTATATATCTCTCGGCATTTACCA
>JAUVKS010000040.1 GCA_030596145.1 Pseudomonadota bacterium
TTTGGGAAAGTAGTTGATGTCAACCCCGTTACCGTGGACAGCTACGACGGGACAATTGCGTGGGTATACGTAAACAATAAATGTCTTAATAAAGAATTACTCAAGGCCGGTCTTGCATGGCATTACAAGCGGTATTCCAAGGACAGGGATTTAGCAGAATTGGAAGAAGAAGCCAGGTCAAAAGTAATAGGTCTCTGGAGTGATCACGAGTCAATTCCACCGTGGATATGGAGAAAGCTATATAAACGAGTTTATCGTTAGGAGTGAAAGCGGCAGAAAAATTTGATCAGGATGAAACAGTCAAGTTTATAGAATTATTGACAGCAAATATGATTCAATTGGATGCAGTTTCCCAGTTGCTTATTGAAAAGGGAATTATTACTGAGGAAGAATTTTTCGCTAAACTGAAACAGGTTCAGGCTGAATATCAAAGCAAGAAAGGCCGCAAAGATTAAGGCCATAGCAAAACCCCTGAGCAGTACCGCGCCACCCAGGGGTTTAAACATGAAAAAAAGATTTCTGAATCACAATCTGTATTTTATTTCGGAATGTCCCATTTTAAGGTAGCAGATTTCTCTTGACATATAAAATCATATATGTTATCTTTGTCCCAAAAGGAGGTAGCAGATATGAATATCATAGAAATCTATCAAAAATTTCCTACCGAAAATGATTGCATTAAGCACCTTGAATATATCCGTTGGAAAGATCAACCGAGATGCGTTTATTGCAAATCCACAAAAACAACGCCCCTACCAAAAGAAAACAGACATCATTGTAATAATTGCAATACCACATTTAAGGTTACTGTGGATACTATTTTCCACCACACCCACTTGGACTTGCAAAAGTGGTTTCTTGCGCTCTGTCTCATTCTCAATGCAAAAAAGGGTATATCTGCACGGCAACTCGCACGTGATATAAAGGTCAACAAAGATACCGCATGGCGAATTGGCATGAAAGTCAGAGAGGCGATGACGCAACAAGGACAACGGCAACTACTAACCGGTATTGTTGAAATGGATGAAACGTATATTGGTGGCAAACCCCGAAAAGGAAGCGGTGGCTATAACAAGCGTGGTAGGGGAACAAAAAAACCCCCAGTAGTGGGAATGGTACAACGAGATACGGGAAACTTTAAAGCAGAGGTTGTTAAAAACCGCAAGCTTAGTAGTAAAAATCTAATGGCACTTGTTCGTAAAAACATAGACATTAATAATGCTACCCTCGTTACTGATCAATATAGGGGGTATATTGGCATTCAGAGACTTATGCCACACAAAGTAGTAGATCATACCGTCTGGTATGTTAATGGCGATGCTCACACCAACACGGTCGAATCCTTTTGGACTCTTTTAAAAAGAGGTATTATTGGGCAATATCATAAAGTTAGTTTAAGGTATTTACCAAGATATATTGATGAATTTTGTTATCGTTGGAATAATCGTCAAGATGAGAATTTATTTACAACTACATTGTTAAAGGCTATGGGAGGTTGATATGGAGACAAAAAATTTACATGCGACACACGAAGGAAACTTAGTTATCGGTGGAACTGAAATTCCATCGGCAGTTTTGAAAGATGGAACCAGGGTATTGATTAGTAAGGGTTTTTTAACTGCATTAGGAAGACCATGGAAGGGTGGTAGTAGGACCGAATTGCCTAATTTTCTTGGTGCAAAGAACCTTATTCCCTATGTTTCCGAGGAGTTACGGGATGGACTGAACCCAATTAAATATAAAAATCTCAGAGGTCAAATAGTAAAAGGTTACAAGGCCGAGATATTGCCGTTAGTTTGTGATGTATATTTAAAGGCCAGAGATGAACATAAATTAACAAAAAACCAAGTAGTTGTTGCTAAGAAAGCAGATATTCTTGTAAGAGCATTGGCATCTGTTGGAATTATTGCCCTTGTTGATGAAGCGACTGGGTATCAATATGACCGTGCTCGTTACGCTCTTGAAGAAATTTTAGACAGGTTTATATCAAAAGACTTAAGGAAATGGGCGAAAACTTTCCCTGATGAATTTTACGAACAAATGTTTAAATTAAGGGGTTGGCAATATGTTCCTTTTTCAGTAAAACGCCCTGGTGTTGTCGGAAAATACACAAATGACTTAGTATATGATAGACTTGCTCCTGGTATATTAGAGGAATTAAAGCATATCACCCCAAGGGATGCAAGGGGAAGAACGAAACACAGGTATTTCCAACGGTTGACGGAAGATGTTGGCCACCCACGCTTAAGAGAACATCTGACAGCAGTAATTGCCCTAATGAAAGCATCCACTAAATGGGATCAATTTTATCGAATGATACAAAGAGCCTTGCCCAAGTATGGGGAGACATTAGAACTTCCCCTTGACGAAAAGAGGGATTAAACATATAAAAATTATGGGTGCAACGGTATCCCTTAAAATTTTCGACGTATACCGCAACGAAGAAGGCGGTTCTTACGCCGGAAAGGAGGTGATAGCTTAATGGCTAAAACCGAAGAGGGAAAGAAGGTTGTTCCCGTCAGGCCATACACCCGTAAAGTGAAAGGCCGACAGGTTAGGGTTAAGCGGCACAAACGCTCAACCCCTAACTAAAAGGTAACACCTCACCGTTGCACCCTCTATACCATTTCCATAAACACAAAGTCAAAGAACAAAAAACTCGTGATTGATTTACATTTATTGTTACCCTCCTACCTTAAAATGGGACATTCCGTTTTATTTTAATAGTGTATTATAAGTCAAGGAAATTTCCTGAAATGACTAAGCTGGACAAAGTGATTCAAATAAAACAAGAGGCTCTGGCTATTCAAACCAAATTAACGCGCTCTAATGCCGAAAAGGTAACGGCTGCCATGAAGGAATATGAGTAACTGGTAGACTGGTTTTATCATGAAAATGAGGATTTAATGGCTCCACAACAGCAGGAAGCGGCGAAGGAGAATTTTGAGTATTTCATGTTTCTGGCGGAATTAGCTCTGGCGCACTATAAGCAAGAATTATGTGAAGAAGACTGATAATAGGCACCACGACAAACTTTGAATCTTCAAAAGAAAAAAAACCGGAATTGATTCCTCCAAAATTCATAAAGAATCTACTTCCTGCTTACTAACTATGGTTTGTATGCGGAAAGGGTAAATTTTCCGTCTTCGTATAAAAGATAAGAATAATGGCTGATCCAGTCGCCAAGAGTTACAAAGGTCTTTTCCCTTCCGTCAATAACATATTGTTTTATTGTCGGCGTGTGGCAATGTCCCAAGATTACAGCATCAACCCCTTCTTTAAATTTCTCAATTGCAAATGCCCCCATTTTTTCAACGAGTTCGTCTGGAGGCTTTGCTAAATGTTCATTACTTATCTTTGAGCTCACCCGGGCAATCTTCCAGAGAATAACAGGGGGGATTATTTCCTGTATTTGGTAAAAAGTTCTGCTCCTCAATATCTTTCTTAACATGAGGTAGCGGGTATTGGTTGTATCTATGGTATCCCCATGTGAGACAAGTGTCTTGATGTTGTCTAAGTGGATAACCCCCCATTCGGGGAATACCTCCATGCTATGAATGTTGGTAAAAAATTTTTCAAGAAAGAAATCATGGTTTCCTTCACATAAATGTATGTTGATCCCGCTTTTTTTCAACTCAATCAGTTTGTCGATCATTATTCTGAAATCGGGATAGATTTTTCCCTCCTTCCAAAACCAGAAGTCAAAAAAATCTCCTACGATAAAGAGGTGATCAATTTCCCCGTTTAGGAGATCAAAGAAACTCAACAGAGAATTATAGTTAGCATCCTCTTTGCTTCGGAGATGTGCATCAGCTAAAAAGATCGCTTTCATTGTTATTCTAAGGCTTTATTGACCAGGTATTCCGAATTTTTAAATATGATGTCAATCTCTTCGTTGCTCATGCCTGCCCCGGCGGCAATCCTGCGCGCCATCTCTTTGTTTATAAGGTCTTGCGGTCCGTGGGCGTCGGTATTTAGTACGAGACCGGCATTGAATTTACGGGCAAGCTTCACGACATGTCCATTGGTTAAACTGTGTCCATGCCTGGCGGAAATTTCCAAAAAGACCGAATTTTCAGAGCATAGTCTAACCTCTTCTTCCGTAATTAAACCGGGATGGGCAAGTATGTCTATGGGTGACTTAATTGCAGCAAGATTGGTTCCCGGAATAACAGGTTCTACGATTGTTTCCCCGTGTACGACAATGATTTTTGCCCCCATTTTTCTTGCTTCCTCTGTCAGCTCAAAGATGCTGCCAGGCGGGACATGGGTAATCTCAATTCCTGGAATAGCTTTAATAGAATACGCACCCGATATTTTCTTACAGACCTTTACAATACGGGGGATTATAAAATCTATATTTGAGTGGTCTGCATGGTCGGTTATTGCAATCGCTCGATATCCAGCTACGACAGCCCTTCTTGCCAATTCAAAAGGAACTAATTCTCCGTCACTGAAAATTGAGTGGGTATGAAGATCGATCATGGGAAGTCTCCTGTAAATAGGGGAAGATGATTTTCAAAACATTAATATTAAGTAGCAAAATTTGCGACTATGGTCAATGAAGATGTGGAATTTATGTAAGATTTTTTGAGTTTGGTCGTTTGTATCCCTGTTGGAAATCATAATCATTGTTGACAATTGACTGTATATTAACTATTATAACAACGATTAAGCGAGAGTGGCGGAATTGGCAGACGCACTGGACTTAGGATCCAGCCCGCTTATGCGGATAGGGGTTCAACTCCCCTCTCTCGCACCATTTTTGCACATAAAAGAAAAGGGGTTAATTCTGTGGGTGGAACAAGCGTGGTTGCAAAGATTGAAGAAATTAATAGTGTAAAAAAGAATCTATCGTTTGATGTTCCCTGGAGTGATGTAAAGAAGGAACTGGATTCAGTCTACCGGGACGTTGGCAAGACAGCCAAAATTAAGGGATTCAGGCCGGGTAAGATTCCGAGAAAGGTGCTGGAAACATATTATGGGGATCAGGCAGAAGATCGAGCGGTATCTAATCTTGTAAATAAATTTTACTGGGAGGCTTTGAAAGAAAATAATATTGTACCGGTAGCAGATCCGGTCATAGATCAAAAAGGGATTGAAAAAGATAAGAATTTTGCATTTTCGGCAATCGTTGAAGTTGAACCTGTAATTGAACCGAAATATTATATTGGTCTTGAACTTGAAAAGAAAGAGTCGGAAATTACGGATGACAATATACTGGCGAAACTTGAGGAGCTTCGCAATATGCATAGTACCCTTGAAAACATTGAGGGTGACAGGGGCATTATCGAAGGTGACTTTGCATATATAGATTTTGAGGGAAAACTTGACGGCAAGTCTACGAAGGAGATGTCGCAGGAAAACTATCTGCTTGAGGTAGGCTCGAAAGGGTTTGTTCCTGGTTTTGAAGACCAGATAATCGGTGTTAAAAAGGGAGAATCAAAAGAAATTGTTGTGAAGTTTCCTGATGATTATCCTTCAAAAGAGATTGCCGGAAAAGATGTTTCTTTCTCAGTTACAGTAAGGGATCTTAAAAAAAAGGTATTGCCGGAATTGGATGAGAGCTTTGTGAAAAACTTCGAGAAATATGAATCATTGGGCGAACTAAAGGAGAACATAAAAAAAACACTTGAAGAAGAAAATAAAGATAGTATCAATGCGGAGTTAAGAAGGCTCATCATTGATAAACTCTTGGAAAAAAATGAGTTTGAGGTTCCTTCTTCACTTGTGGAAAGGCAGATTTTTTCAATGATGATCGATGCTCAGCGGAGAATGACACTTGGGGGTATGGATCCTGAAAAGGCTGCCGAGGTCAGTTCAAATTTACACGATAAGTTTAAGAATGAAGCGGAAAAGATTGTAAAGACGACCTTTCTCATTAATAGTATTGCCGAAAAAGAATCCATTACGGTTGATGAAAAGGATGTAGAAGAAAGATTAAAGGATTTCGCCGGGAAATATGCGCAAGATTATGAGTCGTTAAAAAAATCTTATGAAGAGGGCGACAGGATTGAACATCTCAAGATGGGAATCCTTGAGGAAAAGACTCTTGACTTTATAGAGGGGAAGGCTAAAATAACCTGTATAGAAAACTTGGAGGAGAAGTAGATGGCCTTGATTCCGATGGTGGTTGAGCAGGATGGCAGAGGTGAACGTGCTTTTGACATATATTCAAGGCTGTTGAAGGACAGGATTATATTCCTTGGGTCTGCAATTGACGATGAAGTGGCAAATTTGATAATAGCCCAGATGCTATATCTGGAATCGGAGGATCCCGATAGGGACATTTTTTTCTATCTTAACACCCCGGGCGGCCTTGTTAGTTCGGGACTGGCTATATATGATACGATGCAGTATATAAAGCCGTCGGTTTGTACCGTCTGTATGGGGCAGGCCGCAAGTATGGGGGCTTTAATTCTTGCTGCAGGAGAAAATGGAAAAAGATACTCTCTTCCTCATTCGAGAATACTCATACACCAACCGCTTGGCGGTTTTCAGGGACAGGCTACCGATATTGATATCCAGGCCAAAGAAATATTGAGATTAAAAGATGAATTGAATAACATCTTAGCGAAAATTACCGGTCAGGCCTTTGAAAGAGTTGCGGATGATACGGAAAGGGACTATTTTATGACGGGTAAGCAGGCTAAGGAATATGGAATAATTGATGAGGTTATTACAAAAAAAGTGACATCTGAAAATCGCTAAAAGGGAGATATTAAAGTGGCTAAGAAAATCAAAGGTGAACAAGGAGAGCAGCATATGCTTTTCTGTTCGTTTTGTGGGAAAACCCAGAATGAAGTGAGAAAACTGGTTGCAGGTCCCACGGCGTATATCTGTGATGAATGTATAGAACTTTGTCAATCTATAATACAAGAGGAGCACAAAGTACAGATTGCAGCAGATCGTGGAAAAGGAATTCCTGAACCTAAGGATATGAAGAAGTTTCTGGACCAATATGTTGTAGATCAGGAAAGACCTAAAAAGGTTCTTTCGGTGGCTGTTTATAATCATTACAAGAGATTGTTTTCAAATGTTGACTTGGACGAGATTGATCTTCAAAAGAGCAATATTTTACTGATAGGCCCCACCGGTTCCGGTAAAACTCTTCTGGCTAAAACCCTCGCAAAAGTGCTGGATGTTCCGTTTACTATAGCTGATGCCACGACCCTGACTGAGGCGGGATATGTGGGAGAAGATGTAGAGAATATTATCTTGAGTCTTCTCCAGAATGCAGATTATGATGTGGAGAGGGCCTCAAGGGGCATCGTTTATATAGATGAGATTGATAAGATTTCAAAAAAATCGGGGAATCCTTCGATAACAAGGGACGTGTCTGGCGAAGGTGTACAACAGGCCCTCTTGAAGATAATAGAGGGAACACTGGCGAACATACCACCCAAGGGGGGAAGAAAACATCCTCAACAAGAATTCATTCAAGTGGATACGAGCAATATATTGTTTATCTGTGGTGGCGCCTTCAATGGTCTTGAAGATATCATTGAAAAGAGAACCGGTGTAAACTTAATGGGCTTTGGTGCCGATATAAAGAGTAAAAAGGAAAAAAAGATCGGTGAAATATTGTCTGAGGTTCAACCGGAAGACCTTTTGAAATATGGATTGATACCGGAATTTGTCGGTCGTCTGCCCGTTATTGCGACTCTGGATGAACTGGATGAAAATGGTCTGGTAAGAATACTTGTCGAACCGAAAGATTCTCTCGTGAAGCAATATGAAATAATGTTTGAATTTGAAAATGTAAAACTTAAATTTACCGATGATGCCCTGAGGGCCATTGCAAAATTGTCCGTAGAAAGAAAATCGGGAGCGAGGGGACTTCGAGCAATAATGGAGAATACCATGCTTGATATTATGTATGATATTCCTTCGAGGAATGATGTCAAGGAGTGTATAATTAGTGGGGATGTGGTCATGAACAGGGAAAGACCTATCTTGCTTTTTGAGAAAGAATCAGAAACGGCATAAAATAAGGAGATAAAAAACAACAATTATGTTTAATTTCAATAAAAATAATAAGAAGGAAGAAGAAGGGTTGGTGATTCCTCTGCTTCCGCTGAGAGATGTTGTAGTGTTTCCTCACATGATTGCCCCTCTTTTTGTGGGCAGGGAAAAATCGATAAGCGCCTTGGAATCTGCCATGAAGCATGGAGATGGGATATTTTTGGCGGCACAAAAGAGCGCTCAAAAGGATGATCCAGGGGAAGATGATATTTACAGGGTAGGAACCGTAGGGATTATTATTCAGCTCTTAAGGCTTCCAGATGGGACTGTTAAGGTTCTTGTTGAGGGAAAAAAGAGGGGAGTGATAGAAAGCTATGTTCCCAACGTTGATTTTTATCTTGTAGATGTTAAAGAGCTGGAAGATGATGACATTGTCACCGTTAAGGCAGAAGCTTTAGTGAGAAATGTTACAGAAACATTTGAAGTCTATGCAAAGTTGAATAAAAAGATACATGCCGAGGTGGTTGTAACTGTGTCATCTATAGACAGTCCAGCGAAGTTGGCAGATGTGCTGGCATCCCATCTTAACATAAAGGTGGAAAGTAAGCAGAAGATTTTAGAGATGATAGACGTAGCAGACAGACTCGAAGCGATATATGAATTAATGCTTTCTGAAATAGAAATTCTCCAGGTAGAAGAAAGGATAAGAAAGCGTGTAAAGAAACAGATGGAAAAGACCCAGAAAGACTACTACCTGAACGAGCAGATGAGAGCGATTCAGAAAGAGATGGGGGAAAAAGATGATTTCAGGAGTGAGGTAGAGGAGCTTGAACAGAGATTAAAGAAAAAGAAACTTTCTGAAGAGGCGAGTGAAAAGGTAAAACACGAGATAAAGAAATTAAAGATGATGGCGCCTACGTCCGCTGAGGCAACAGTGGTAAGAAATTACATAGACTGGCTATTGGATATGCCTTGGTTTGAAAAAACCGAAAACAAGTACGGTCTTAAGGAATCGGAGAAGATATTAGAGGAAGATCATTACGGATTAAAAAAAGTTAAAGAGAGGATACTGGAGTATCTTGCGGTACAAAGCCTGGTAAAGAAAAATAAGGGTTCCATACTCTGCCTGGTTGGCCCTCCTGGTGTTGGCAAGACATCAGTGGCTAAGTCGGTTGCGAGGGCCACAAATAGAAAATTTGTCAGGTTCTCCCTTGGTGGTATAAGGGATGAGGCTGAGATAAGAGGTCATAGAAGGACATATATTGGGGCCATGCCGGGGAAGATTACGCAGTTGTTGAAAAAGGCAGGTTCAAATAATCCGGTATTTTGTCTTGATGAGATTGATAAGTTGAGTTCTGATTATAGAGGTGATCCTACCTCAGCTCTTTTAGAAGTGCTTGATCCGGAGCAGAATTATGCTTTCAATGATAATTATCTCGAGGTCGATTATGACCTTTCAGATGTAATGTTTATAACTACCGCCAATGTTCTGGAAACGATACCTGCGCCTCTCCAGGACAGGATGGAGGTTATTCGTATTGCCGGATATACGGAACAGGAGAAGTTAAACATTGCGAAGAAGTTTCTCGTTACCAAGCAAATAGAGGCCAATGGTTTAATAGAGTATGGAGTTAGCTTTTCTGATGGGGCCTTATTGACTGTTATAAGACGATATACCAGAGAGGCCGGTGTAAGAAACTTGGAAAGAGAAATTGCATCGATATGTAGAAAAGTAGCAAGGGAGATTGTTACAAATGGTAGTAATGGGCAGACTAGGATAACATCCAAATCCCTCCAGAAACAGCTTGGTGTTCCGAAATTTAGACATGGAGAAGCTGAGGGGAAGGACGAGGTAGGTATGGCCATTGGTTTGGCTTGGACAGAAGCTGGGGGTGAACTCCTTATTTTAGAAACATCCATCACATGGGGTAAAAGTGTTTTAACCCTGACTGGAAAACTGGGAGACGTAATGCGTGAATCTGCCCAGGCTGCTCTCACTTATGTGCGGGCGAGGGCAGGTGATCTTGGACTTTCAGAGGATTTCTATAAGGAAACAGACATTCATATTCATGTTCCAGAAGGGGCTATCCCGAAAGATGGGCCGTCTGCAGGAATAGCCATAGCAGTATCGATAGCTTCCGCTTTTTTAAAAAGGAAGGTCAGGGGTGATCTGGCCATGACTGGTGAAATAACATTGAGAGGGAGGGTGCTGCCGGTAGGTGGATTAAAGGAGAAATTGCTGGCGGCTCACCGTGGTAATATAAAAACAGTAATAATTCCAAAAGACAATAAAAAGGATCTTGCTGACATTCCCCCTAATGTGTTAAAGGCGATTGATATAGTTCTTGTGGATAATGTGGACGAAGTATTAAAAGTAGCCCTCTTTCCGGGTGACGATATAAAAGAGGACATAACATATATGGAAGGGGATATTGGAAGTACTCAGGAAGTTCGTCTGAATGCACAGAGAAGAGAGCATGGCGTGTCAGGTACTCCTCGTATCCACTGTAATTGAAGCCACTTTTTTATTGTCTTTATTTATTTCTTGACAACAAAGGTTAGAGTTGTTAGGAAACGCAACCTGTCGGTGAGATTCATGGGCGGATAGCTCAGTTGGGAGAGCGCCACGTTTACACCGTGGATGTCACAGGTTCAAGCCCTGTTCCGCCTACCATTTTAGAATGTATAAAATTTTTTGCGGGGTCGTAGTTAAGTTGGTTATAACGCCGGCCTGTCACGCCGGAGGCCGAGGGTTCGAGTCCCTTCGACCCCGCCAG
>JAUVKS010000146.1 GCA_030596145.1 Pseudomonadota bacterium
CCCGGATTCTGTCCCTGAGCCGCCTGAATGACGTTTCCCATGATGCATTCATCGAAATAAACCGGGTTAAGTGCCTCGTCATAATCATAGTACTTTTTGTTGATTTCGGTCATGTCAAAGTCGCCGAAGATATCCGGACGACATGATTTGATAAAATCACTGATGGTGGGTCGAAGTCCCGCCCTTTTGATTGCTTCCTTGATTACAAGGGCACCAAGATCAACACATTTTACATCTTTCAACGATCCGCCGAAGTTGCCGACGGCAGTTCTCGCTCCACTGACAATTACTACATCACTCATATTTAAATCTCCTTTCGAATTATAGGTTATAGGTTAAGGATTAAAGGTTTATGCATTCGTAAAAAGTCTGTCATTCCCGCCCCGCATCAAGTGCGGGATAAACTCCGGCGGGAACCAACAAACGGCCAAACACTTGAAAAGGCTGAATTCCCGTTTTCACGGGAATGACAAAATTGTGTATATTTCGACTTTTTACGAGTCCATCAAGGTTAAAGGGTTAAGAAATTTACCTTTTACCCGCTTATTCAACCTTAATCAGCATGGCATCGCCCTGGGCGTGACCGGAACAGATTCCGCATACTCCGATGCCGCCGCCTCTGCGCCTGAGTTCATAGGCGAGTGTCATGACGATCCTGGCCCCCGTTGCTCCAATGGGATGGCCATAGGCAATTGCGCTTCCATTCACATTCACCTTTTCAAGCATCTCCTCTTTGGTCATTCCCAAGATGTTACGAGCGCTAATCAGTGCCACAGCGGCGAATGCCTCATTGATTTCAATAAGATCAATCTGATCGAGAGTCATATCATTTTGTTCAAGCACCATTTTGATGGTAAGACCGGGTACCGTGGCGATATCCTTCGTCGGCTGTGAGACTTCTGCGTAGTCTATGATACTGAACAGCGGTTTCAATCCCAGTTCATCCGCCCTTTCCCTGGTCATGAGCAGGCAGACATCTCCACCATCGTTAACTCCCGGGGCGTTTCCGGCCGTTACGCTTCCCAGCTCTCCGGTTACGGCGCTCTTATGGCCGAAGACCGGCGGCAGTTTGGCCAGACCTTCCAAGGTTGTTTCCGGTCTGGGGAACTCGTCTGTGTCCACGATTTCCGTTTTCCTTCCCTTCCTCACCTCTACAGGGAATACTTCATCATCGAGCCTTCCCCCCTTCATGGCGGCAGCGGCTCCCATCTGTGATTGTAAAGCCCATTCATCCTGGTCCTCCCGTGTGAACCCGAATTCATCGGCCGTTTCAGAACCATGAATGGCCATGTGCCTGTTATAAAAAGCATCCCACAGGCCGTCATAAACCATTAAATCAACAGCCGGCTTGGTGGTGAGCCCCATCCTTGCCCCCCATCTCATGTCAGCAAGCGAAAAGGGGCAGTTGCTCATACTTTCCTGTCCGCCCGCTACGCAGATCTCAGCCCTTCCCAGTTGAATCATCTGGGCGGCGAGATCGATTGTTTTAATGCCAGAGGAACAAACCTTATTGACTGTGATGGAAGGGACTGACTCAGGAATTCCTGCCAGAATAGTCGCCTGACGGCTTGGGACCTGACCGCACCCTGCCGGCACAACCTGTCCCATTATAATGTAATCTACATCATCCGGCTTTACCTTGCCGTTCGTCCGCCTGAGGACTTCCTTGATTGCCAGGGCACCAAGCTCCGGTGCATCGAGACCTTTCAAGCCTCCTCCAAATCTGCCATAAGGGGTTCTACAGGCCTCCACAATTACTACTTCTCTGTGATTCTTATACTGATTCTTTATTTTCCTTCCCATGGTTGAAAAATCCGGTTTTCGTTCACCGAATTTCGCAATAGGTGCATCCTTATAAACATCAGCTCTCTTTCTGTCCAACTTCTGCGGTACTTTTTCCATACTTATCCTCCTGTATTGTAAAATTTATAATCTATCAATCTTGCAGGTTTTCTCCCTGCGTGCGATTGTTACCGTGGTTTGTGTCAATCGAGACTCTCCACAAATTCAACCTCTCGTGGAACTTTGAAAGAGGAGAGGTATGTCCTGCAATGTTTCAGGATTTCCTTATCATCGGCGACAGCCTCGTCATTTTTGACAATGAGCGCCTTTACAATTTCTCCCCTCATCAAATCAGGTTTACTCAGCACCTTTGATGATTTAACGGCGGGGTGCATGTTCAGGATAATTTCGACTTCCTGGGGATAAACATTAAACCCACTTGTGATAATCATCCTCTTTTTCCGGCCTGTTAGAAAGATGTATCCATCCTCGTCCATTCTGGCCAGATCACCGGTGTGGAGCCAGCCATTTTTGATTACCTCTGCCGTCGCTTCTTCATTCTTATAATAACCCTTCATTACGTTTACGCCTTTGATGACAAGCTCTCCAATATGACCTGTGGGCAGTTTGACTCCATCATCATCACAGACCTTCGCATCTACTCCGGGGATGGGAACTCCGATGGATCCCGGTTTCTGTTCCATGTCAAGTCTGCTGAATGAGCAGACAGGGGACGCTTCGGTAAGGCCATATCCTTCCATTAATTTTACGCCAAACTTCTTTTCATATATAGGAATATAGTCTGGTGGCATTGTAGAACCACCGGTTATGCATAATCTCAAGGAACTGAAGTCCGCATTTTCTGAACCTTTATCCATGAACATACCGAGAAAAAGTCTGGGAACGGCTGCAATATAGGTGACCTTTTCTCTTTCTATGGTTTTGAAAATCTCCTCTATTGTGAACCGATCCATCATGACCATGCTGGCCCCCATTCTAATGGTACTGAGCATGTTTGCCACGGCACCGAAGGAGTGGAAAAGAGGAATAAGACAGAGCGCCCAGTCATTTTCATTGCCATTACATATCGTTTCGAGAAGTTCGGATTGTGTGAAGAGGTTATTATGGGTGAGGACAGCACCGAGTGGTTTGCCTGTCAGGCCGGAGGTATATATCATTACAGCAGGGTCATCCCCTTCGATTTCCGGCATTTTAAGCTCAAAGGGGCCTCCCTCAACTGCATCTTTAAAGGAGGATGATTCTTCAGGGCCATTGGTCACAATCAGATGCCTGCAAAGTGGGAGTTTTTCTCTAATCGCTTCAAATCTCTTAACTAAGGGGGCAGTTGTTATAAACGCCTTTGAATCGCTGTTCTCAAGGAAAAAATGGAGTTCATAAGGTGTGGACATAACGTTGAGTGTGACGGCGACAGCCCCTATTTTCTGGATGGCGAAATAAGAAATGACAAATTCTGGTATGTTGGGGAGCATTAGAGCAACTTTATCGCCCTTATTTATGCCCAGATTTCTTAAACTGTTCCCGAAAGAGTTAACAGCCCTGTTCAATTCACCATAGGTTACTTTCCTGTCATTATGTTTGAGGTAAATTTTTCCTGCATCTTCTTTGCAGGTATCTTCCAGCATTTTTCCCAGGGTCATATTTTTCTCCTCTTTTTGAAAACAATTTTCCATAGCATAAAGGGGGAACTCTTTCAATGAAAATATGAAGTAATTATGTCTTCTTGACATTTGCCGGTTAGGGTCTTTATTCACAACAATTGCGGTTTTTGCTCAGATGTTGGTACCGGTTCAAACAGCAAGATTTATTTAAAAGTGTAAAGTGAACTAAAGTGAGCTGAAGTGCCTAAAAAAAATGCGCTTTCAGCGCAGCCTGTTTCGAATTTGACTGCGCCGAAGGCGTGTACATTAACTTTAGCTCACTTTAGGCACTTCAAACTTTAGGCACTTTTGGGGTTGCGGCTTTGCCGCTTTAGGCGTATTATACGTGCATCACGAGGTGTTATGAGAGTTTTCAGGAGGAATTGATGGCCATAATTATCAATGGGAAGAAAATAGCACAGGATGTCAGAAATGAGATCAGGGAGGAGGTGCTCAGACTTAAAGCAAAAACCGGAATCCTTCCCGGGCTTGCTGTCATTCTTGTCGGGGAGGATCCCGCCTCAAAGATATATGTCAGGATGAAAGAGGCCGCCTGCGAGGAGGTCGGTTTTTTATCCAGGGAATACAAATTCCCGGCGGATGCGGATGAGGGCAAGATACTAAATATTATAAGTGATCTGAACCGTGATGATGAAATACATGGTATTCTGGTTCAGCTCCCCCTTCCAGGGCATATAAGCTCCGATTCAATTATAGAGGCTATTGATCCAGGGAAGGATGTCGACGGTTTTCATCCATACAATATCGGCCGTCTCTTTACCGGAAATCCCTTCCACATGGCCTGCACTCCGTTGGGTATCCTTGAACTTATCGATCGCAGCGGGACAGAGATAGAGGGGAAAGAGGCGGTGATTGTGGGCAGGAGCAATATTGTGGGAAAACCGCTGGCCCTTATGTTGCTTGCAAGACATGCCACGGTTACAGTCTGCCATACAAAGACGAGGGATCTTCCCGAAGTTACTGGGAGAGCAGAACTCCTTATTGCAGCTGCGGGGAGACCTGAAATGATAACAAAAGATATGGTGAGGGATGGGGCCGTGGTTATCGATGTCGGTATAAACAGGCTTGATGACGGCAAACTTGTGGGAGATGTGGCTTTCTCCGAGGTGGCTGAGAAGGCTTCGTATATTACTCCTGTTCCCGGGGGGGTCGGGCCGATGACGATAGCGATGCTTTTAAAAAATACGTTGAATGCGGCTGTCGCACGGTCGAAGTAGGGTGGCATTTTATGTGCCACCGCAAACGGTTGGGAAGGACTGGCTCTTTATAAGATCTTCAAGGTGGTATGTTTTTCCCATAAAATATCATCATGTTACTTGTTATGTTCTTTCCTCGCCACAACCGCAACACTATGTCCTGAATAGCATTTTGCGATCAGGCGTGCAAAGAGATTAACAATGGGAATTTTTTCAAGCTTTTCTTTTATATACTGTGAGTGATAGTCCTTTGTGCGCACGGTTCTGAATCCATGTTGTAATAACATGTCAGTCAGGGTATCTGGAGTAAAATGATAAAGATGATAAGGCAAGCTCCATCCATTCCACCTGTCCCACATTTTTTTTGCATCCATTCCTTCATGATTGGGAACATCGACGATCAAAAGACCATCCGGTTTTAACCAGTTCCATGCCTTTTTGAGATGTTTCCTGGGATCGGGTGTATGTTCCAATGAATGCCACATGGTAATAATATCCATCGAGCTATCTTCAATATCTATCTCTTCGATCTGTCCCGTGGTAACCGGTATCTTCAACTCACTGCGTACATAGGATGCTGAATCGCCGGAGACGTCCTGCCCTTCGACTTCGTAGCCATGTTTGCGACAGGCATACAGGAAATAGCCCATACCGCATCCGATATCGAGGACTTT